>DATEAO010000470.1:0-20443 GCA_035288345.1 Candidatus Methylomirabilota bacterium
CGAGGAGTGGCGCTGGGGCAGTCTATGGCGCTCCCAATACGGCGATACGAAGGCCCGGGCGTTGCTCAGCGAATGGCCCGTCAATCGGCCGCGCAACTGGGTGCAACGGGTCAACCAACCGGAAGGCGATGCCGAACTCCATAGCCTGCGGCAAGCTGTCAACCGTGGTTCGCCCTTTGGCAGTACCCACTGGGTGGGTCGGGTGGTGAGCCGATTGGGATTAGAATCAACGCTACGCCCTCGCGGGCGCCCGCGGCGGGAGCGCCTGCGTGATGCTGAAGGCTAATATGGTTCCTGACACCTTTCGGAGTACCGGGTTTGCAATCCGCAAGTCTGTGGCGACACGCACATAGAAGTGAGACGAGTAGGGGTGCGCTTACCGACAACTATTGAACTGCGGAAGTTGGGCTAGCCCTGCTGAAAGAGATGCGCGCTTTGTCTGTTGAAGTTATTTCCCTTTATCGAGCGCCGCAGTTACGAAGCGGCGGAGCGCATGCGGCGGACGGCTTCGGCGGGGTCGGGCGAGCCGAAGATGGCGGAGCCTGCCACGAGGATTGTCGCGCCGTGCTCGACGAGTGGGCGGCAGTGCTCGACCTTCACGCCTCCATCCACTGAAATCTCGATCTGACGTGAGCCGAGCATTTTTCTGAGCGCCTTCAGCTTCTGGTAAGTGCCGAGAAGAAATTCCTGACCGCCGAATCCTGGATTGACCGACATCACAAGGATCAGCTCGACGTCATCGAGCGCGTACTCGAGTGTGGTCAGCGAGGTGGCGGGATTCAGCGTGACTCCGGGCTTTGCCCCTAGCTCCCTGATCTGGCTCAGCACCCGGTTCAGGTGAGGGCATGCCTCCACGTGTACGGTGACGAAGTCAGCGCCGGCGCTGACGAACGCCGGAATCAGGCGCTCCGGAGACTCGATCATGAGATGAACATCCAGCGGGAGCCTCGTGCGCTTGCGGATCGCCTCCACCACCGGCGGACCGATGGTCAGGTTCGGGACGAAGTGGCCGTCCATCACGTCCACGTGGAGCTGATCAGCGCCGCCGGCTTCCACACGCGCGATCTCCTCACCCAGGACCGCAAAGTCCGCCGACAATATCGAAGGAGCGATTTTGATCATTGAGACCTCCGCCTCAGGCGCGCTGCCGAGAAGCCGTCGGTTCCGTGTGAAGCCGGTGTCAACCTGAGCATACCCGACGGCTCGAATGGTATCAGAAATTGCTCCGGCGGTTCGAGAAGAAAGGCGGGGTGGTTGGCGAGAAAGCGCGTGAGGACGGATTCGTTCTCTTCGGGCTCGAGCGAGCAGGTCGCGTAGACAAGGAGTCCTCCGGGACGGACCAATTGAGCCGCGCCTCCCAGAATCGAGAGCTGAACCGGCTGAAGCGACTCAAGGTCAGATTCGCGCCGGCGCCACTTCACGTCGGGATGGCGCCGGATCACGCCGAGATTCGAGCAGGGCGCGTCCACCAGCACACGGTCGCAGATTCCCGCAAACTGTGGCGCGAGCGTCTCCACGTTTCCGGCATGACACTCCGCGATCTCGACCCCGAGCCGATGACATGATTCCGCCACCAATTTGAGGCGGCTTGGATGAGGATCCATCGCGATGATGCGCCCCTTGTTCCCCATGAGCTGGGCCAAGTGGGTCGCTTTGGTTCCTGGCGCTGAACAGACATCAGCGATGGTCTCGCCGGGCTGGGGATCAACGAGATGGCTCACCAGGATTGAAGCCTCGTCTTGAACGGTGAGAAGCCCATCGCGAAAGGCGTCGAGCGAAACAAGTGGTGGCGCATCCTCCAGCAGAAGGCCGTCAGGCGCATACCTGGTGGGACGCGAGCTGATCTTTCGTTTCGAGAGCCGCGCCTGCAGGGCTTCGCGCGTGGTTTTGAGACTATTCACGCGTACAGTTGTCGGCGGTCGCTGATTCATCGCGTTGGCAAGCGCCTCGGCTTCGTTCATGCCGTAGCGGCCGATCCAGCGCTGGATCAGCCAGGACGGGAACGAGCTGCGAATCGCCAGAGCTTCGACCGGATCGGCAGGCTGGGGCAGGGAGGCAGGTGAGCTTCTGGTCAACTTCCGAAGCAGCGCGTTCACGTAATTCCCGATCCCCTTGTGACCTCGACGCTGTGCGATCTGCACGGCGTCATTCACCACCGCCCAGGGCGGCACTCGATCCAGAAAGCGGAGCTGATAGTCTGAGAGACGGAGGAGATTCAAGAGCCAGTTCTCAAGCCCTTCGATCGGACGGGTCGATCGTGCCTGAAGCTCCGAGTCGAGCCTTCGCCGCCAGCGAAGCGTTCCATAGACAAGCTCGGTGGTCAAGGCACAGTCGCGCGGAGTAAGCCCTGCTTTCTCGAGATGTGCCTCGAGAGCGAGGTCAGCATAGGCGTCATCGTTATCGATCCGACAGAGGATTTCCAGCGCCGCCAGCCGCGCAGGGGCGACAGTGTGTGATGCGGGAGGCGAGGCCTGGGTCTTCATACCTGCTCTGGCAGAGTGCCGCCGAGCTGGTCACCCGGCTTGGCCCGCGCGCCACGGAGAAAGTCATCCCATCTCATCGTGTGCCGACTCTCTGGCTGGACCTCGTGAGGCAGAAAAAGCCCGTCACCAGTCTGGATCGCCACGGTTGACCCGTGCGCGGCCAGCGTGCCTGGCGCCTCATGCCCTTTCGCAGGAAGCGCTTCGCCGCTCAATACGTCAAGCCGCCGCTGCTTCCAGCTCGTGAACGCCCCCGGTCGTGGGGTACGCCCCCGCACCCGATTAACCAGCATTCTCGCAGGCAGCCTCCAATCCAGAAAGCCGTCGTTTTTTTTGAGTCGAGGCGCGAGCGTGGCCCGTCCATGGTCTTGAGGCTTCGGCCGAAGTCTGCCAGCCAGAAGCTCTTTCAATGTTTGCAAGAGAAGATCGGCTCCTAATCGGGCGAGGCGACTGCTCAGCACTGCCGCATTCTCTTCGGGGAGGATCGCCACTGATTGCTGAAGCAGAATCGGACCGGTGTCCATCCCCTCGTCCATGAGAAACGTGGTGATTCCTGTTTCACTTTCGCCGTTCATCAAGGCCCACGCGATCGGGGCTGCTCCCCGATATTTCGGAAGCAGCGAAGCGTGAACGTTGATCGACCCCCGAGGTGGCAGGTCCAAAACAGCCTTCGGAAGAATCTGCCCGAACGCCGCCACGACGAAAACCTCCGCGTTCAGCGCCCGGAGTCGTTCCCCCCATCCTGGCTCGCGAACCTTTTCAGGCTGGAGCACCGGAATCTTATGGTCAACCGCGAGCAGCTTGACCGGCGATGAGAGCAGCTTCTGGCCGCGCCCGGCGGGACGATCGGGCTGAGTGACCACGCCGACAACTTCATGAGCGCGCAACAGCGCCTCCAGAGTCGGCAACGCAAACCCAGACGTCCCGAAGAAGAGTACTCTCATGCTCTGATACAGATGTCAGATGCCGGATGTCAGAATGGATGTCAGATCACCCTTGACAAGCTTGTCAAGGGTAGATGTCGGTTGGTCGAACCCTGGAATCCGAAATCTGAGATCCGAGATCTGAGATCCGAGATCCGTCATCCGATATCCACTTTACAATGCGAGGGCGTGGTGTGGGGCTTCGTCGGGAAGCCCCTCTCTCTTGATCTTCCGCTTGATGCGATCGCGCTGGGCCTTGTCCAGACGGTCGATGAAGAGGATGCCGTCCAGATGGTCGATCTCGTGCTGGATCACGCGGGCAAGGAGTCCCCGCGCTTCGAAGCTCACGGGTTGCCCGTCTCGGCTTTGAGCGCTCACGCTCACCCATTCGGCTCGCACCACTTCACCGAAGATCCCAGGCAGCGAGAGGCACCCTTCCTCTCCGGCCACCTGGCCGCGCGCCGCGGTGATCACCGGGTTGATCAATGCGGTCGGGCCTTTGCCCTGGTCGTCGTCCATCACGATCACACGCCGCGATACGCCCACCTGAGGGGCTGCGAGACCGATGCCGAGATCGTAATACATGCTTTCGATCATCTGATCGATCAACCGCTGGATCTCGGGCGTGATGGCGGTGATGGGCTCGGCCTTCCGGCGAAGCAGCGGATCGCCGTATCGACGAACGGTCAATGGGGCCATCGAAGCAGGTGCCCTCCTCTAAAGTTCTACCGGATCAATATCAATTTCCAATCGAACGCCGCTGGGGCGCCGGCTTCTGAGCGGCGCGAGCACTGGCCCCGCCCAGTCAGGCAGTGTCTGGTCGGACTTCACCACAAGCTGCCACTGGCGGCTCCGCGTGGCGGGTGTCAGCGGAGCCGGGGCGTAGAGCGTGGCCGACTCCGGCGCGTGCGCTGCGAGCGTTCGGTGGATCGTTGCGGCAAACCCTTCAGCCTGTCCCGCGTCCTTTGCCCTCACCACGATACGCGCGAGCCGGCTGAAGGGCGGATACCCGAGCTCAGCGCGAAATTTCAGTTCGTGCCCATAGAAAAGCGGTTTGTCCTGGTGCGTCACCGATGTCATGACGTAATGATCAGGGTGACGGGTTTGAATGATCACAGACCCCTCGCCTGTTCTTTCGCACGACTCCCAGAGCGTCTGCCAAGCCCGTTCACTCGCTCGAAAGTCCGGGCGCTCCAGCCACGAATCCGGGCTGATCACGCCGACGGTCCCCAAGGCACCCGGGCGAAACCAGCGGAGGCTTGATCGGGTGCCGACCACGATGGCGGCTGAGCGATCCTGAATCGCGGCCCTCAGCGCTCTGCCGCGCGCTCCCCGCGCGGCCTCACCATCGTAGCGTACCACAACTGCGCGAGGGAACAGTTCCCGCACGGCCTCCTCCACACGCTCCGTGCCCCATCCGGAGAGCGCGACTTGGCGTCCCCGGCAGCGGGGGCAGAGGGCCCTCGGCCGTTCAACTTTCCGGCAGAGATGACAGTGAAGCGTCCGATCGCTTCTTCGATACATCATGGTGAGCCGGCAGTCGCGGCAGCGAATCGTAAGGCCGCACTCGCTGCACGTGAGCGCCGGGGCATAGCCGAGCCGCGCGACCAGGAGCAGTGCCTGCTGACCGCGAGCGAGCGCGCTTGCGATCGTCTCTGTGAGCTGAGGCGAAAGCGGGCCATCAGCGGGCGAGTTTCTGAGGTCCTGCAATGTCACTGTGGGCCACGCGGATATTTTCCCCTCGAGCAATTCCATTTGGCCGTCTTCAGCCCTCCACCACGATTCCAGGCTGGGGGTCGCTGACGTGAGATAGAGCGCGCCCCCGGTCTCGTTGACCCGGAGCCGAGCCACCTCACGCGCGTGGTATCTCGGAGATTCCGGGGATTTGTAGGCGAGGTCGTGTTCGTCAATCAGCGCCAAGACTTCGTTCGGCGAGAGCGGAGCAAAGACAGCGCCGCGAGTCCCCACCGCGCACCGCGCGCTCCCAGTCGCGAGCGCGGCCCAGGCCTCCCACCGCTCGCGTTTCGGGCGTCTGCTGTGGAGTCGAAGGGCTTGGGTCCCGAGTTCCTGCTCGAGCGCTTGCGCCCAGTCGTCAGCGTCTTCGATCTCAGGCGCGAGCAGCAAGATGCCGCGCTCTTCGCTCCACGCTTGGCGGAGCGCATCGAGCAGTCGTCGATCTCGTTTCTGACCGGTCAAGAGCTTCGGCGTGTCCGGCGCTCCCCGATCGGGAGTCGCTGACGACATCGCGTCGTACAACTCGACCGCGCGGCGGGGTGGGGGTGGGGGAAGGGCGCACGCGAGCGCCTCACCCCAAGACACAACGTTTTCCTGGGCGACTGTTTTGGTCAAACTGAGCAGGCGCTCTGAGAGGAGCGGGCGAGGGTCAATCGCCTCACGGATCGTCTCGAGCGCCTCCGTTGTCTCCTCGTCTCGGAGCGCCACCACCACGCCAATACGAAGGCCGCGCTTGAGCGGGGCCTTCACCCGCTGCCCGACCTCGAGCGTCATTTCGGGGCTGACGCGGTACGAGAAGCAGCGATCCAGCGGAAGGTCGAACACCACGTCCGCAATCATCGAAATTCGGGGTCCGGGGCCGGGGGTCCGGGGTCCGCATTTCCGACGTCGAGCCCCGAGCCCAGCACCCACTTGTGCCGCGGCGAGAAGCGAGCAGCCCAAGGCCCGAGGGAGGAGGAACCCCGAGGCGTATGAGGGTATACGTTGAGGGGTTCCGACGACCGAGAACGCCGGGATGCGAAGCTTATCGTCACGGCACTGGCCGATCGTATTCGAGCCTGGCGAGCTTCAGATCCTCCCAGGCCTGGCGCTTGAACGCGGGGCCGGGGTTTCTGAGAAGGAAGGCCGGGTGGAATGTCGGAATGAGCACCATGGTGCCGTATTGGTGGGCCCGCCCCCGGAGCTTTGAGATCGGCTCTTTCGTTTTCAGCAGCGTCTGCGCTGCGAAACTGCCGAGCGCGATGATCACCTTTGGCTGAATGGCGGCGAGCTGGCCCATGAGAAACGGGTTGCACGATTCGATCTCATCGGGCTCGGGGTTTCGGTTGCCGGGTGGGCGGCACTTGACGATATTGGCGATATAGCAGTCTTGCTCGCGATCGAACCCGACCGACTCGAGCATCTTCGTCAGAAGCTGTCCAGCTCGTCCGACAAACGGCTTCCCCTGAATATCTTCATCAGCCCCTGGCGCCTCGCCGATGCAGATCAGGCCGGCCTTGGGGTTTCCTGATCCGAAGACGATGGTGGTGCGCCCTTGGGAGAGCTTGCAGCGCGTGCACCCGTCAATCTGGGCTTCGAGGTGTGTCAGGGCGTCTTTAGGGCGTGGAAGATAGTCCCGCGAGAGCGGAAGCTCGGTCACTCCAATGGCCTGATAGAAGCGAAGGGTTTCAGAGAGGAGGCGCAGCGCATCTGACAGCGCCTCGGCCGACATGGGGATTAGCCCGACACCCCGGCCGGGGCGCTGTTCTTCAAAGTTAGGATACGGTCGAAGATCGCGTCAGCGACTCGGGTCTTTTCCATGCGGGGGAGCTCGACCACTCCCCCCCAGCGGTCGAGGAGAAGCACCTGGTTCTCGTCCGCTTCGAACCCGATGCCGGCCTGGCTGACATCATTGGCGATCATCAGGTCGATCCCCTTGGCTTTGAGCTTGGCCAGGGCATTCGACTTCACGTCCTCTACCTCTGCCGCGAACCCGGCGAGGAACACCTTGCCCCTCTGGTGAGCGATCTCTTTCAGGATGTCCGGGTTCGGCATCAGCTCGATGGTGAGGTCGTCCTGCCTCGAGCGGATCTTGGATGGCTGCTGCCGCTTCGGCCGGTAGTCCGCGACCGCGGCGGCCTTCACCACGATGGTCGATTCGGGAAGGTGCTGGAGCACGGCGTCACGCATCTCCTGAGCGGTCTGGACGGAGACCGAAGTGACGCCCAAAGGGGGCATCAGCGCTGTGGGGCCGGAGATGAGCACAACCGTGGCGCCTCGCCGCAATGCGGCGCCGGCAAGCGCATAGCCCATCTTTCCCGAGGAGCGGTTCGAGAGGTAGCGGACCGGATCAATCGGCTCACGAGTCGGCCCCGCGGTGATCAGGACTCGTTCTCCCTCGAGATCTCGGGGCGCAAGGCAGCGATGGATCGCGTCGAGGATCACCGGCAGTTCCGGGAACCGCCCCTTCCCCACCTGGCCTGACGCCAGCTCTCCCCACTCAGGCTCGAGGATCACGACCTTGCGCGATCGAAGCGTCGCCACGTTCGCTTGGACCGCGGGATGGTTCCACATCTCTCCGTCCATCGCGGGAACGACCAGCACAGGACCGCGGGCGGCAAGAAGCATAGTGGTCAAGAGATCGTCTGCGACGCCGTGAGCCGCTTTCGCCAGGAGATTCGCGGTGGCCGGCGCGATCACGAAAAGGTCGGCCCGCTCGGCCAACGAGACGTGCTCCACCGGGGCATCGGTTTCGGGATCAAAGAGATCAGTGAGAACCTGGCGGCGCGACAGGGTGCGGAAGGTGAGGGGACCGACGAAGTGCCGCGCGTGCTCGGTGAGCACCACGGTCACCCCCGCTCCCAGCTTCACCAGCTCTCGCAGCAGGTAAACGGCTTTATACGCCGCGATGCTTCCGGTGACTCCCAGAATCAGCTCTCTTCCAGCCAGGCTCATACCGTTACTGTTTCTTTGCCTCCGCACTTGCATCGCGCCGAGATGCCAGCATCACTCTCGGGGTCCGGGGCCAGGGGTCCGGGGTCCGTATATCTGACTTCGAGCCCCGAGCCCCGATACGGAACGAAGGGATGCGAAGCTTATCGGCACGGCGCTACAGGCGCGCGGAAGATTGGCCATCCTCCTTCATGCGATACCCGACCTTCGCCTGCGCAATCTCCTCGAGGGCCACGCCCGTACACTTCTTCTGGGAGGACTCCACTAGGGGTGGCGATCCTCGGTTGACCTGTCGGGCCCGTCGGGCTGAGAGCACGACCAAGAGGTACCGGTTCGAAATCTTCTCCAGCGCTTTCTCCAGGGATGGGAACGACATCACGTTGTCCTCCTTGCTATGTGGGAAGCTCGAGATCTGGGAGCGAGAGTGAAAGGCGTTTGGCGCGGCATCGCTCAGCCTGAATCACCGCCGCCAAATCGTTCACCGCCTCCTTGAGATCTCGATTGATGATCAGATAGTCGTACTCCCGCCACGCCATGATCTCCTCGCGCGCGCGGGCCATCCGCCTGGCAATCTCCTGCGGCGCGTCGGACTTTCGCTCGCGCAACCGCTGCTCGAGCTCCCGCATCGAAGGCGCCGCAACAAAGACATACACCTCTTCGGGGTAGCGGGCCCGAAGCTGGCGGGCGCCCTGCGTGTCGATATCCAACAGCACGTCCAGCCCCGCCGTCAGGAGCTGTTCAAGGGCTTTGGCCCCTGTCCCGTAGAGATTGCCGTGCACGGTGGCCCACTCAGCAAACTCTCCGCGGCCGACCATGGCGCGAAACGTGGCCTCCGATACGAAGTGAAAATCCTTGCCGTTCGTCTCGCCCGGGCGAGGCGTACGGGTCGTGTAGGAGATCGAGTACGCGAGGTCGGGCAGCACGGAACGGATTTCGTGACAGAGCGAAGTTTTGCCGGCCCCGGATGGAGCCGACACCACAACCAACATGCCACGCCGCGTGATCATTTACTCGAGATTCTGCACTTGCTCGCGGAGCTTTTCCAACAGCCCTTTTGAGGCAATCACGGTTTGCGTGATCAGGAGGTCATCCACCTTTGAGCCGATCGTGTTGACCTCTCGGTTCATCTCTTGAATGAGGAAGTCGAGCGCCCTCCCCACTGGGCCGCTCGCTCTGAGCGATTCCCGGAACTGGCCAAGGTGGACTCGCAGCCGCGCGAGCTCTTCAGTGACGTCCGAGCGGTCCGCGAGGAGCGCGACTTCCATGGCCAAGCGCCCCTCATCCACCGACAGCTCACCGAGAAGCTTTTTGATCCGCTCGTGGAGCCGCTCCTGTCGGTCTCCGGCGCTTGATCGCGCGCGCTCGGTGATTGTGGAGAGCGCCCCCTCAAGACTGTCTAACAACCGGCCCAGCTCGTGCGCGAGAGCGTTCCCCTCGGCCTCGCGCTGGGCCCCCAACGCCTTGACGCTCTCGATGAGCGCCGGCTCGAGCATTGACCACCCCTCCTCGCTCGTGATCGGATCATTCTCATCGACGCTCATCACTCCGGGGCACTCGAGCAGAAGCGGAAGCGACAGCGTCTCCTCGAGCCGACAGGCCCGCGCAAGCTCTCTCAGCTTCTCGAGGTAGTCTTGCGCGAGGGCGTAATTGACCTGCACGGCGTCACCGCCTGACTCGACCCGGCGGAGCGAGACAGTGATTTCGACGCGTCCACGCTGGATCTCGTCGCGGAGAAGCCTCCTGACATCCGATTCGAATGCTGTGAGGGGACGGGGGAGCCGGATCGTGAGGTCGAGGTACCGGTGATTGAGGCTGCGAGCCTCGACGGAAAGCGCCACCCTCGTTCCCATCACATCGGCCCGGCCATACCCCGTCATGCTCCGCATGCGGGATGCCTCAAGCCAACCGTCTCGTGGGGAAAAGAGTGCTCAACGTGTTGATATCGTAGCCTGGCCCTAGGGCCTCTGTCAACGAAACGAACCCCTCGAAATGCGCGGCTCCCTTGACAATAGCGAAGGGCTTGGAAAGCTTGATGCGCTCTGATCATAAACTCCCCGACCCTTCAGATGATTTTTCCCCACCGGGCCTCGGCCCTCGACTCCTGAGTTGACATCGACCCCGAACGGTTTGACGCAAACGATGACGTACCTCGCCAATTGTTCGGCTACTGGGTGTTTTTCAACACGCTCCTAAGGCTCGGAAACTCCTGCAGGATTCTGATGCGATGGTAATCCCCGACTTCGGGCAGCAGGTCTTTTGCATAACGCAAGGCGCTCTCGCTGTCACCCATCGCTTTGCAAATCAGGGAGAGATTATACTTGGCGTCTGAGTTGTGGCCCTCCAACTGCAACGCGAGGGCGGCAAACGCCTTCGCTTCGAGTAGCCTGCCAAGTTTCCGCAGTGAGGCGCTTGCGTAACTGTAATTCTTGCTGGCAATGAATCCCTTGGCAATTGCGAGGGTCAGTGTCTGCAAGGCGAACGCATGCGCATTGTTCTCGTTGTACCAGGCGTGCAACCCGAGTAATTCAGTTCCATTCATGTTCGAGAGAAACTCATCGATTCGGTGGGTGTTCATGAGGTCATTCCGAATATCTTTGCCACCCGGAGCAGCGGTCTTCTCAGATAGCTTGAAAGGTCCAAAATCAGTCGGATTCCCGAGGGTTCCCTTGCTCAGCATTGTCCTGGCCTCTGCCGACAACGTGAAGAGAAATTGTCCTGGGTCGGAGAAATCCCTCGGAGCATAAAGGTGATCGTGATATTTGGCGATCAGTCGAAAGATGACGAGCAACCAGGCAAGAGGTAACAAAATCGCCCCTGCAATAAGATATGGCTGGTACTGATCAGCGATCCTGAAGACCAATGCGCCGATGATCAACTCGACAATTCCGCCAAAAAGTGCTAGCAGCGGAATGGGTGACGCTATGCTGGCGTAGCGGGTCGGATCGATCGGTTGAGCGACCTGCCTTTCTGCCATGTCTCAGACCTCCGTGAGATGCTCCCATCCCTTTGCAGCCGCACTTCGGGTGTGCCCGCCTGCGAGAGCGACCGGGCGGTTCAGTGCCTCCACGACCTTCGGCTCTTACCGCGTTGGCGCGCCAGGGCTTCCGGGCTTGACCGCGGGGCGCCCTGAGGCGCAGAGCGGGCAATCCTCGGGCTTCCAGTTGGGAACCGAGAGGGTCGAGAGCGAGGCTGCCTTCACGGGGAACTGAGCGGCGCCTCCGCTTCTGTCAATCAGAGCGCCGACGCCGACCAGCTCTCCGCCCGCGGCCTCCAGCACTCCGATCACCTCTCGCGTGGACCCGCCCGTGGTGACCACGTCCTCCACCACCAGGCAGCGCTCGCCCCGCTGGATGTGAAAGCCCCGGCGCAGTCTCATCTGCCCCTCCTCGCGCTCGGTGAAGAGCGCGCGCGCTCTGAGCGCGCGCGCGACCTCGTGGGCGACGATGATGCCACCCAGCGCCGGCCCAACCACGACCTGAACGCGCGCGTCGGCAAAACGCTGGGCCACGGCCCGCCCCAACAGCTCAGCATAGGGCGGGTGCTGGAGCACCAGGGCCGATTGCAGATACGTATCTGAGTGGAGCCCTGAGGTGAGCAGGAAATGACCGCTCAGAAGCGCGCCCGTCTGCTCGTAGAGCTTCAGGACTTCCTGGCTAGTCATCTCATTTCGACGCCGCTGCGATAGAGGCAACAAAGGCTTGCGCCGCGTGTTCAGGGTCGCTCGCCTCCAGGATTGGTCGGCCGACCACCAGATAGTCAGCGCCAGCTCTGATCGCGGCCTCAGGCGTGGCCACCCGCGCCTGGTCATCGCTGGACCCTCCGGAGGGGCGCACGCCGGGCGTCACGATCACCCAATCGCGCCCGAGCGCGTTCCTGAGCGTGCGGACCTCCTGGGGCGAGGCCACGCTGCCGTCAAGGCCCGATGCTTGAGCGAGCCGGGCCAGATGGAGCGCATGCCCCTCGACGGAGAGCGGAACGTTCAGCTCTCGCTGAAGCGCGGCTCGGTCAAGGCTCGTGAGCACTGTCACCGCCAGGAGCATAGGCCGCGCACCCACGCCCTTGGCCTCCTCCCGGAGCGCCTGAGCGGCCGCGCTCATCATGGCCCCACCGCCGGAGGCATGAACGTTCAGCATGAACACGCCGAGGCGCGCCGCCTCACGCACCGCTCCAGCCACACTGTTGGGGATGTCGTGATATTTGAGATCCAGAAAGACGCGCCCGCCCCTCTTTTGGACGATTTCGACCGCAGCCGGACCAGCGGCGGTGAAGAGCTGGCTCCCGATCTTGAACGTGGAGACGCGAGGGGAAAGGCGGTCCAGCAGAGACTCGGCTTGGCCAAGCTGATCTACATCGAGCGCCACGATCAGCCGATCTTTAGGATCGCTCGGCGGCATAATATTCCTGGAGTGACTGGACCGAGAGCTCTCCCTTCAACAGCGCCTCGATCCCACCGATCGCGGCCTGAGCGCCATCCACGGTGGTGTAGTAGGGGATATTCTGCATCACTGCGGTGCGGCGGATGAGGTAGGAGTCTTTTCTGGCGCGGCCGTCCTCCGGGGTGTTGAAAAGGAGCGCGATCTCGCCTTGCTTCATCAGGTCGATAATGTTGGGACGCCATCCCTCGGCGACCTTGTGGATTACCTCGACCGGCATGCCGTGCCGCGCCAGCACCTTGGCCGTGCCCGGGGTCGCCACGAGGGAGAAGCCCATCTCGGTCAGACGCTTGGCGATCTGAACGAGCGGGCGCTTGTCCCGGTTCTTGACCGAGAGAAAGACCTTCCCTGACGTCGGGAGCGGCGAGCCCGCGGCGAGCTGAGACTTGACGTATGCCTTTCTGAAATCCCGATCGATCCCCATCACCTCGCCGGTGGACTTCATCTCGGGCCCCAGGACCACGTCCACGCCGGGAAACTTCACGAACGGGAAGACCGCCTCTTTTACCGCGATGTGACCTACCTCGCGCTCTTCAGTCAGGCCGACCTCAGCCAGAGATTGCCCCATCATCACCTTCGTCGCCAGCTTCGCCAGCGGGACCCCGATGGCTTTCGACACGAAGGGGACCGTGCGCGACGCGCGCGGGTTCACCTCGAGGACAAAAAGCGTCTCGTTCTTAATCGCGAACTGCACATTCATGAGGCCAACTACGCCGAGCTCCGCGGCGAGCGCCTTGGTCTGCAGCTTGAGCTGCTCGATCTGGTCGTCGCCTAACGAGTAGGGGGGCAGCGCGCACGCGGAGTCTCCCGAGTGGATTCCGGCCTTCTCAATGTGCTCCATCACCCCTCCCACCACGGTGCGCTTGCCATCCGAGATGGCGTCCACGTCGATCTCGAGGGAGTCTTCAAGAAACTTGTCCACCAGGATCGGGTGCTCCGGAGAGACGCGCACCGCCTCGCCCATATAGCGGGCGAGGTCCTGCTCGTCGTAGACAATTTCCATGGCGCGGCCGCCCAGCACATACGATGGGCGCACCAGCACAGGGAAACCGATGTTCCGCGCGATCTGCCGTGACTCCTCCAGCGAGTGGGCGATCCCGCACGGCGCCTGGGAGAGCTGGAGCTTGGTCAGAAGCTCGCTGAATCGCTCGCGGTCCTCCGCGCGATCAATCGCATCGGGGGACGTTCCAAGAATGGGGACGCCGGCCTTCTGAAGCGGGACCGCCAGCTTGAGCGGCGTCTGACCACCGAACTGAACGATGACCCCCAGGGGCTTCTCTTTCTCGACGATGTTCATGACATCTTCAAACGTGAGCGGCTCGAAGTAGAGACGGTCCGAGGTGTCGTAATCGGTGGAGACCGTCTCGGGGTTGCAGTTCACCATGAGCGCCTCGATCCCAAGCTCTTTGAGGGCGAAGGCCGCATGGACGCAGCAGTAGTCGAACTCGATCCCCTGACCGATCCGGTTCGGTCCCGAGCCGAGGATGATCACCTTCGGCCGGTCTGTGCGAGGCGCTTCGTCCTCTTCTTCGTATGTGGAGTAGAGGTACGGCGTGTAGGCGACGAACTCAGCCGCGCACGTGTCCACCATCTTGAACGTGGCGCGGACGCCTTTAGCGATCCGTGCCGCTCTGATCTCGATTTCCGTCGTCCCGGTTAGCTCTGCGATCCTCCGATCCGAGAATCCAAGCTGCTTCGCCCTTCTCAGTACTTCCCCATCCCCGAACCCCCCCGCAGATTTCGCGACGCGAAATCTGGACGCGGGGGCACCCGTGGCCAGGTTTGGGTCCCCCAAACCTACGGGTGCCGAACCCCGGATCTCCTCCTCAAACTCCACGATCTCTCGGATCTGCTCCAGGAACCATGGGTCGATCTTGCTGAGATTGTAGATCTCCTGCGTGGAGAGCCCGCGCCGGTATGCTTCAGCGATCACGAAGACGCGCTCGGCATTGGGCGTTCTGATCATCCCCTTAAGCTCTTCGAGGTCCTCGATCGGCTTGTCGAGAGTGAGGCCCCACCGGTCCTGCTCCAGAGAACGGATCGCCTTCTGGAGCGCCTCCTTGAAGGTGCGGCCGATGGCCATGGCTTCCCCGACGGACTTCATCTGGGTGGTCAGCGTCTGATCAGCCTCGGGAAACTTCTCGAAGGCCCAGCGCGGGAACTTCACCACGCAGTAGTCAATGGTGGGCTCAAAGCTGGCCGGTGTCTCCCGCGTGATATCGTTTTTGATCTCGTCGAGACTGTACCCGACGGCCAGCTTCGCGGCGATCTTCGCGATCGGGAAGCCCGTGGCCTTGGATGCCAAAGCCGAGGAGCGGGAAACGCGCGGGTTCATCTCGATCACCACCAGTTGGCCGTCCTCCGGGTTCACCGCGAACTGGATGTTCGATCCCCCGGTTTCGACCCCGATCTCTCGGATGATCGCGATCGCGGCGTCGCGCATGAGCTGGTACTCCTTGTCCGTCAGGGTCTGGGCGGGCGCGACGGTGATCGAGTCGCCGGTGTGGACCCCCATGGGGTCGAAGTTTTCGATCGAGCAGATGATGACCACGTTGTCCTTCCCGTCCCTCATCACCTCTAGCTCGAACTCTTTCCACCCGATCACCGACTCCTCGACGAGCACCGTGCCGACCGGGCTCTGCTGCAGCCCCCAGCGGACAGCTTCCTCCAGCTCTTCGGGGTTGTAGGCGATGGAGCCGCCGGTGCCTCCCAGCGTGAACGATGGCCTCAAGATCACCGGATACCCGATCTTGCGGACGATCTCTCGGGCCTCGTCAATCGAATGGGCAAATCCCGAGCGCGGCAGGGCCAGGCCGATCCGCTGCATCGCCTCTTTGAATAGCTCCCGATCCTCGGCCTTCTTGATCGCCGGGAGCTTGGCGCCGATGAGCTCGACGCCGTAGCGTTCGAGCGTGCCGTCCTCCGCGAGAGCGACCGCAAGATTCAGGCCCGTCTGCCCTCCGAGCGTGGGGAGGAGCGCCTGTGGACGCTCGATTGCGATCACTTTGGCCGCCATCTCGGGAGTGAGCGGCTCCACATACGTGCGGTGCGCCATCTCGGGATCGGTCATGATCGTGGCGGGGTTTGAGTTGATCAGCACCACCTCGAACCCCTCCTCGCGCAGCGCCTTCACCGCCTGGGTCCCGGAGTAGTCGAACTCGCACGCCTGCCCGATCACAATCGGCCCAGAGCCGATGATCAGGATCTTCTTGAGATCAGTTCGCTTCGGCATCTATCTGGCGCTCGCGATCCTTTTTCGCACATTGAGGATTGTTATGCCCACGAGTTGATCGCCCCGATACCGCATCAGGATTCCGTCCTCACTCAGTTCGCTGTCAGTAGCCCCTTGTGGGCGTTCGAAGCTGACGTACAACACATCCGCTTCCTCGTCGAAGTCAAACCAAATTTGCTTTGACGGGAGCTTGAGGAGATGCGGCAGACTCTCCAACAGTTCCAAGGCAACTCCCTTTTCCACACCAGCCGCCTCCCCTCGATTTCTGCTTCTCTGGCCTCGAAGTCGCGATTGCCTCATGACTATCGGCCCCGACCCGATGATCAGGATGTTTTGGATGTCAGCCCTCTGTTCCACGACTCTTCACGCTTCACACTTCACGTTTCTTCACCCTTCGATCTCGCCGTAGACGATGGAGGTTTCGGGTGACGGCTCGTCGCGCTTGAGCAGGAGGTCGTCGATCCGGCCACTGCCGATCCAAACCGCCTCGCCGTTTCCCCAGAGTGTTTCTCCGAACACACTCATCCGCTTCTTGATACGTTCAATGATGGCGTGCGCCTCCATGGAGAGCTCGCTCTCCGTGGTGAAGGTGGCCCAATCAGGTTTCTGGCCAACGTCTTCAGTCTTTCGATACGCGATCAAGTACTTTGGCATAGACGATTACCATCCCCCCTTCGTCATCAGCGCTCTAAAACGCTGGAAGAGATAGTTGGCGTCGTGCGGCCCCGGAGAGGCCTCAGGGTGATACTGTACGGAAAAAACGGGCAGCTCTTTGTGTCGCATCCCCTCCGAGGTGCGGTCGTTGAGGTTGACGTGGGTCTCGATAAGCCCAACGCGCTCCACGGACTTCGGATCAACCGCGAAGCCGTGGTTCTGAGCCGTGATCTCCACACGGCCAGTTGCAATCTCCTTCACCGGATGGTTGGCGCCGTGATGGCCGAACTTGAGCTTGTATGTTTCCCCTCCAAAGGCCAGCCCGAGGATCTGATGACCAAGGCAGATCCCGAAGATCGGCAGCTTGCCGATCAAGGCTTTGACCGAGCGTGCCAGGTAGGGGACGCCTTCAGGATCGCCTGGCCCATTGCTCAGGAAGAGTCCGTCCGGCTTTTGCTCGAGCACGGCCGCGGCTGGAGTCGTGGCTGGAACGACGGTGACGTCGCATCCAACGGAAACGAGCTGGCGCATAATGTTCTGCTTGATCCCTGAATCGTAGGCGATCACGCGGAACCGGGGTCCGGGGCTCGGGGTCCGGGGACCGGAGTAGCCGCGGCCGAGGCTCCACGTCCACTCGGTCCAGGTGTACGGCTCTTGGCACGAGACCTCCTTCACCAGATCACGCCCGATGAGGCCTGGTGAAGCCTTGGCCTTGGCGATCAGGCTTCCCGGATTCAAGTCCACCGTGGAGATTATGCCTTCCTGGGCGCCATGGTCACGGATGTGCCTGGTGAGCGCCCGGGTGTCGATGGACTGGATCCCCACGATCCCATGCGTTTTGAGGTAATCATCCAGCGTGCGGCGTCCGCGCCATGACGAAGGCGCGGGGGAGGCTTCCTTCACCACGAACCCTTCCACCCACGGCCTCCGGGACTCGATGTCCTCGTCGTTCACCCCGTAGTTGCCGATCAACGGGTACGTCATGACCACGATCTGTCCCTTATATGAGGGATCGGTGGCGATCTCCTGATAGCCGGTCATCGAGGTGTTGAAGACCACCTCACCGTGAGTCTCGCCCTCGGCCCCGAGCGACTCGCCCTGGAAGATCCGGCCATCGGCCAGCGCGAGGAGCGCGCGCTTCTTCATCTCAGGGGCGCTCCGACGATCTCGCGGTCTTTCATCACAACATTGCCGCCAACGATCGTCATCCACGGCACGCCGGTGACGTTCCATCCAGCAAAGGGAGAGTTTTTGCTTTTGGAAAGGAATCGGGAAGGATCGATGCTCCATTCCTGTTCGAGGTCGAGGATCGTGATATCCGCCAGCGCATCCTTCGCGAGACTGCCGCCAGGCAGGCCGAGCAGCCGCGCCGGGCCATGGGTGAGCCGGGCGATCAAGGTCGGGAGGTCGACCAGCTGCTGACGGACCAAGCGGTCCAGGAGCACGGACACTGCCGTCTCGAGCCCGATCACGCCGAAGGCTGCCCGGTCAAACTCGCCCTCTTTCTCAGAGAGCGCGTGGGGCGCATGATCTGTGGCAACGGCGTCGATGGTCCCGTCCACCAGCGCCTCGAGAAGCGTTTCCTGATCGCGTTTGGTCCTGAGCGGGGGGTTCACCTTGAAGTTTCCGTCGTAGCTCTGGACGCTCTCGTCGGTCAGCAGGAGGTGATGGGGCGTGACCTCCGCGGTGACCTTGATGCCGCGCGCCTTTGCATCCCTGATCAGGCGCACGGCCCCGGCAGTTGAGACATGGGCGATGTGCAAGTGCGCTCCGGTCAGCTCAGCCAGGCAGATGTCGCGAGCCACCATCACTTCCTCAGCCGCCGCGGGGATCCCCGAGAGTCCGAGCTCGGTGGAGACGACTCCTTCATGCATCACGCCTCCTGCCGCAAGATGATGATCTTCGGCGTGCGAGATGACCGGAATCCCGAACGGAAGCGTATACTCCATCGCGTACCTTAGCAGCCGCGTGTTCATGACCGGCTTGCCGTCGTCTGAAAAGGCGACGCAGCCAGCCTCGGCCAGCTCCGCCAGCTCGGCCAGCTCCTCACCCTTGAGGCCTCGGGTGACGGCTCCGATGGGATAGACTCTCACGCTGCCCTCAATCCTTGCTTTGGCGAGGATGTAATCCGTGACTGAGCGGTTATCGTTCACGGGATCAGTGTTGGCCATGCAGCAGACCGCGGCAAAGCCACCCGCTGCCGCGGCCCGTGTCCCGCTCTTCACCGTTTCCTTATACTCGAAACCAGGCTCTCTGAGGTGAACGTGGAGATCGATGAACCCCGGGCAGACGATCTTGCCTGAGGCGTCGATCACCTGAGTCCCATTCACGGCTTTGAGGCCCTTGCCGAGCTTGGCGATCTTTCCGTCCTGGATCAGGAGATCCTGAACCTGATCCACTCCGTTGGCCGGATCGATCACTCTGCCGCCCTTCAGCACGAGGTTCATGCGGCTTTGGCCCCCGCGAGGAGGTAGAGGACCGCCATGCGAACGGCGACGCCGTTCGCCACCTGATCCAGGATCACCGAGTACGGCCCGTCGGCCACCTCCGGGGAAAGCTCGATCCCGCGATTAACAGGGCCTGGATGCATGATCAGGAGATCACTTCGGGCCCGCGAGAGCTTTTCAAGCGAGAGCCCCCAGTAATGGGAGTACTCGCGAATCGAGGGGACCAGTCCACCCGTCATTCGCTCCTGTTGCAGGCGGAGCATCATGATCACGTCGGCCTGGGGGATCACCTCTTCCAGTCTGTAGCTCACCTTGACGCCCAGCTCGTGAATGAACGGGGGGATCAGCGTGGGCGGACCGGCCACCGTGACCGTCATGCCGAGTTTTCTCATTCCGTAGATGTTGGAGCGCGCGACACGGCTGTGAGCGACGTCCCCCACGATCGCCACGTGGAGCCCGTCCAGATGCTCTTTTTTCTCCCTGATCGTGAGCAGGTCGAGAAGCGCCTGGGTGGGGTGCTCATGCGCGCCGTCTCCCGCGTTCACCACAGAGCAGCGGAGGTTCCGGGCAAGGAGATGAGCCGCACCAGATGATTGGTGGCGAACAACCACCACGTCGGGGTGCATGGCTTCGATACTCTTCGCGGTATCGAGCAAGGTCTCTCCCTTTTCCGCGCTCGACCCCGAGGCGGAAAAGTTGATCACATCCGCGGAGAGCCATTTGCCGGCGATCTCGAACGAGCTGCGCGTGCGCGTGGACGGCTCGAAGAAGAGGTTCACCACGGTTTTGCCTCGAAGCGTGGGCACCTTCTTGATCTCACGCCCGGCGATCTCGCGCATCGAGTCCGCGGTGTCCAGGATGGTCAGGATCTCCCCAGCTTCCAGGATCCGGATCTCCAAGAGGTCCTTCGCCTTCCAGCCCACTATGTCCTCCTGGACGCGTGAAGCGTGAAGAGTGAAGCGTGAAGCGCCGCCTGCGCCTCTTCCCCAGCATGCTTCGAGGCCTCACGCATCACGTTTCCCCTCGAGATCGACAGGTTGCTGGATCACCACGCGATCCTGGCCGTCGTGCTCGTGGAGGAGCACGGCCACGGCCTCTTGCCGGCTGGTTGGGATGTTCTTCCCCACGTAGTCCGCTCGGATCGGCAGCTCGCGATGGCCACGATCGATCAGGACTGCAAGTTGGATGAGACGCGGACGGCCGAGATCGATAATGGCGTCCATCGCGGCGCGGATCGTCCGGCCGGTATAGAGGACGTCATCCACCAGCACGACCGCTTTCCGGTCCAACGGAAACGGAACGTCGGTCTCTTTGACCACAGGCTGCTCGTCGAGCAGGCCCAGGTCGTCGCGATAGAGCGTGATGTCAAGAGCGCCAACCGGCACGCTGGTCCCCTCGAGCGACTGAATCTTTTTTGCCAGGCGATGGGCGAGCGTGACCCCGCGCGTGCGGATCCCCACGAAGGCCAGGTCGGTCGCGCCCTTGTTTCGCTCGATGATTTCGTGCGAGATGCGGACCAGCGCGCGGTCAAGTTGCCCGCCGTCCATGACCTCGGCTTTCTCCCTGAACGTCATCGCAGCGCGGGCACCCGGCCCTTGACGCCGTCGGT
>DATEAO010000471.1:0-4617 GCA_035288345.1 Candidatus Methylomirabilota bacterium
CGAGCGCCCGGGCGATCGCCACGCGCTGCTGCTGGCCGCCGGAGAGGCTCGCCGGATACGCGTCAGCTTTGTCCGGGATGCCCACCCGCTCCAGCAACTGCCGGGCGATCTTCTCCGCCCCGGCCCGTTCGAGCCGTTTGACCTTGAGCGGCGCGAGCATAACATTCTGGAGCGCGGTCATGTGGGGGTAGAGGTTAAACGACTGAAAGACCATCCCCACCTCGGCTCGAAGGCGAGAGAGGTCGAGCGCCGGATCGGCAAGCGAGAGACCGTTCACCACGATCTCCCCCGACTCGATCGCCTCGAGCCGGTTGACGCAGCGGATCAGCGTCGACTTCCCCGACCCCGACGGCCCGCAAACCACCACCACCTCGCCCGACTCCACCGAGAGGCTCACATCGCGGAGGACATTGAGTGTCCCGAACCACTTGTTGACCGTCTTGAACTCAATCGCGTGAGACACGGAGGGTACTTGCTAGCGGCGGCTGAAAAATGTCCGCAGCCGTTTCAGGGCTCGCTCTAATGCCTCTCCACGCAGTCGACCAACGCGCTTCACGACAAGCCGTTGGTGGACTGTGAGCAGTTTCGTCAACCTGATAACGCTTTGCCGAGGCAATGTGCCGATTGCCATATCTTTCTGGGTTAGTGGAAGCTCAAACTCGGAAACCGCCTGAGGAATCTGGAAAGTTACCGCGACGAGGACGACGTCCTCCTGGTGGCGGTGAAACGGCGTGGGAGAAACGACGACCCCGGGGCGTCGTTTTACTGAAGAAAGATCGGTAAAGGGGAACGGAACAAGAACGAGGTCGCCTTGGCTATACCCGGTTCCAGACTTCATCGGCCTCGTTGTTCCAAAACTCAAAAGAGGATTCAGAGAGCTTCAGCCAACCCCTTCCTTCCAAAATGAGCCGATCAATTTCTTCTTCTTGAACGCTCGTAACGGCCGCAAACGGCTTTCCACGCTTGGTCAAAATCACGCGTTCACCGCGACGGACGGCTTCCAGCACTTCCCCGGTCCGGTTTCTTAGCTCTCGAACCCCTATGAACTTCATCCCTGTCCCCCTTATGTGCCTCCAATTGTAGGCACAATGCCGATCCTCCGCAAGGGACGGATTTTCCCAAGAATGGAGCAGGAGCTTCACGTTTCGGAGAACCACTTGTTGACCTTCTTAAACTCAATGGCCGGCACCATCTGATTTTCTACAACCTCGCCTCTTTGTTTGACGTGAGCGCGATGCAATGGATTATACTAGCGATGAACGCAATACGGGCGATGGAGTTCGCCCTCTCAAACCGCTGCCGCTGGCAGATAATAACTCCTACTAGGCGCCACCTAGTGGGAGTTTTTTGATTTTTGGAGGAGTGAATGGACAGCGCATACATCGCGATGATGGCGGGCGGGCTGATCCTGCTGGCCAGCATGGCCTCAGTAGAGTTCGGGCTCTCGGTCGCGCTCATCGAGATCGCCTTCGGCGTCATCGCGGGGAACTTCCTCGGGCTCCAGACAACGCCGTGGCTCGATTTCCTCGCGAGCTTCGCCGGGATCGTCCTGACGTTCCTTGCGGGCGCGGAAGTAGACGTGGGTTTGATGCGAAAAAAGCTGAAGGAAAGCCTCCTGATCGGCGGGATCTCATTTGCGGCCCCGTTCTTCGGCGCATGGGTCTTCTGCCAATATGTTCTCGGGTGGCCGTTGCAAACGGCTCAACTCACCGGCATTGCGCTCTCTACCACCTCACTCGCAGTCGTCTACGCGGTGCTCGTGGAAACCGGATTGACGGAGCATCCAACAGGCAAGCTGATTATGGCTGCCACCTTCGTGACTGACTTCGGCGTGGCTGCGACGCTGAGCCTTCTCTTTATCCATCCGAACTGGTGGCTCGTTCTGTTCGTGGCCGTTTCAGTGGCGATCATCGTGATTATGCCAGCGCTGCACCGTTGGTTTTTCGCCCGATACGGAAACCGTGTCATCGAGCCCGAGATCAAAGGGGCCTTCGCCGCCATTCTTGTCCTCATGTATGTGGCTGAGCTAGCACAAAGCCATGCCGTGCTCCCCGCCTTCATCCTCGGTCTCGCCGTCTCCCACATCTTCGAGCAACACCGGGAAGAGCAGCGGCGGTTTCGGGTAGTGACCTTCGCCTTCCTCACCCCTTTCTTCTTCCTCAAAGGCGGCATGAATGTTTCCCTCGGCCTCGTGTGGGCCAACATGGGGCTACTCATTCTGTTGTTCGCGGTGAAGCAGGCCACGAAGCTGGTTGGGGTCTACCCTCCTTCGATCCGGTATCTCCCGCCCCGAGAAGCCATGTTCACGACCCTTCTCATGAGCACCGGCCTGACATTTGGTACAATCTCATCGCTCTACGGACTTCGAACGGGAATCTTCACCCAGGCCCAGTTTTCGGTGATCGTCACGGTGGTCGTCCTGAGCGCGATCGTTCCCACATTCATCGCCCAGCGCTGGTTTGAGCCTCGACGTGATCAACGCTCTCACGCTATCGCGGGGGCTTCGTCGCTCGTGATTGATCCCGCACACGAGAGCCAAGGAGAGTGAACCATGTTTCAGAAAATCCTGGTTGCCTACGACGGCTCCGAAGGCTCGCGGCGCGCCCTGCTGTCGGGTATCGAGCTGGCGAAGCGGTTGGGTACTGATCTCTACACGATTTCGGTGATTGAGCACCTCCCCCACTACGCCGCCACCGTGGGAGAGGTCAAAGAAGCGCAGGAGGAGTTTCAGGAATACTTTCAGACGCTCGCGAAGCAGGCCAGAGATCTCGCCGTGCTCCGGGGTGTTGAGATCGAGACCGTCATCAAGCCGGGGCACGAGGTCGAAACCATCATCACCTATGCGAGGGAGGGGAGCTTTGATCTGCTCCTCATCGGGTTCGCCGGCCATTCAAACATCTGGGGGCGGGTGATGGGAAGCACGACACAGAACCTGAGCCGCCTTGCGCCCTGTAGTGTGATGATTGTGAAATGACCACCTCTCCGAATCCACCCCCACCGGGTGCTGTCGAATCCGTGAATGCGCCATTGGCCTACGGCCTGAGGGCCATTCCGACAAGCATCTGGGCGCTCGGCTTCGTCAGCATGTTCATGGACATCTCATCCGAGATGATCCACAGCCTGCTGCCGGTGTTCCTCGTATCGGTGCTGAGAGCAAGCGCGGTGTCGGTCGGCCTGATCGAGGGGATTGCCGAGGCGACCGCCTCGATCACGAAAGTCTTCTCCGGCACTCTCAGCGACTATCTGGGCCGCCGGAAGCTTCTCACCGCTGTCGGCTATGGCCTTGCGGCCTTCACGAAACCGCTTTTCCCTCTGGCGCCGTCAGTGGCGTGGGTGGTCGCAGCCCGGTTCATCGACCGAGTTGGCAAAGGGATTCGTGGCGCTCCTCGCGACGCCTTGGTCGGCGATATCGCGCCGCCGCACCTCAGGGGCGCCTGCTATGGTCTGCGCCAGTCTCTCGATACGGTCGGCGCCTTTGCCGGTCCTCTCGCGGCAACCGCCCTCATGGCGCTCCTGTCCAACGATTTCCGCGCGGTGTTCTGGATCGCCGTGGTTCCCGCGTTCCTGTCGGTGACGACTCTGATATTCGGAGTGCAAGAGCCTGAGGCGTCACGGCCCTTGGGTGAGGCTCGATCGCCGATCCAGGCCGGAAACATCATGCGGCTCGGCGCTCCGTACTGGTGGATCGTGCTGATCGCCGTTATCCTCACGCTCGCGCGATTCAGCGAAGCCTTCCTGATCCTGCGCGTGCAACAGATCGGGCTCCCCTTCGCCCTGGTGCCGCTCGTGTTGGTGGTGATGAACGCGGTGTATGCCATCTCCGCCTATCCGGCCGGTCATCTGTCAGACAGGATCGACCGGCGGCTCTTACTGCTGGTTGGCTTTGTCGTCTTGATTGGAAGCGATATGGTGCTGGCTCTCGCCACCGGCGTCTGGCAGGCCCTGGCGGGCGTGGCGCTGTGGGGGCTTCACATGGGGCTCACGCAAGGTCTCTTCGCCGCCCTGGTGGCGGACACGACGCCGTCCGAGCTTCGGGGAACAGCCTTCGGGCTGTTCAACCTGGCAAGCGGCGTCGCCATGCTCGTTGCCAGCGTTCTCGCGGGCTGGCTGTGGCATCAGTACGGGCCGCCTGCCACGTTCTACGCCGGCGCGGGCTTCACCGCAACAGCCCTTGTCAGTCTGATGACCCTGCGCCGGCGCAGTGGTTAGCAGATACAACTGGGAATACTCGCCCGTCCCTCGTAGTTATTCGATGACGATCAGGACGTCACCGACGTTGACGGCCTGGCCGATGTGCACTCGAACCTCTTTCACGATTCCGGCGACGGTGGCCTTGAACTCGTTCTCCATCTTCATCGCTTCCAGAACAACGAGGCCATCTCCCGGCCGGACTCCGCTCCCGACCTGGACTTCAAGATGGACCACCTTGCCGGGCATCGGGGCGGTGACCACTTGGCCACCGACTTCTAGCCGCGTGCCGCCGCGCGTGCGCAGGAGATAGCGAGTCTCTTCTTCCACCCTGAGCTGGTACGACTCGCCGTTCACATCAACCAGGAAGAGCCCCTGTTCTTCCTTCACGTCCGCCACGTACGAGCGCCCGCCGATGAGAAGCGAGCA
>DATEAO010000472.1:0-4060 GCA_035288345.1 Candidatus Methylomirabilota bacterium
ATCTCCGCCCGCGACACGACGTTGTCGATTGACCAGAGCGTGGCGCCGCCCACGTCCATGTACTCGATGAAACGGACCTCCGCATTCACCTTCTTTCCGTACTCGATCAGGTCGGCAAGCTCATCGTCATTCACGCCGCGCATGATAACGCTGTCAAGCTTCAAGCCGCTGAATCCTGCTCGGCCGGCCGCCTCCGTCCCCGCGAGCACGCGCGCGTGGCTGTCGCGCCGGGTGAGCGCGCGAAAGCGTTCAGGCTGAAGCGTGTCAAGGCTCACGGTGACCCGGTGGAGTCCGGCGTTCTTCAATGTCGGCGCCTGCTCGGCCAAGAGCACGCCGTTGGTGGTCATCGCGAGATCTCGGATCATCGGGTTGGCCGCGAGCAGCGCAATCAACCGGTCAAGGTCGCGTCTCAGCAGTGGCTCGCCCCCGGTCAGCCGGATCTTATCCACTCCCAGCTCGGTGAAGATGCTGACTAGAACGCTGATCTCCTCGAACGAGAGGATATCTTCGCGGGGGAGCCAGACGTACTCCTCCTCGGGCATACAGTACTGACAGCGCAGGTTGCAGCGGTCAGTGACCGAGATGCGGAGGTTGCGCAGCGGCCTCCCGAGCGTATCGGCGATCTGCATCAGCTCACCACCAACCCAGAATTTGCCTCACGAGTCACAGGCTGGTCAAAAAGGTCCAGATGCAAGGCGGCGAAGGTTGGGACGACTGAGGCGTACGTGGTTGTACGTCGCAAGGAGGCACAACCAAGCCAACGCCGCAGATGGGCTTTTTTCATCAGCCTGCTAGATTTCCACAAAGACTGCAGTCCCCTCGACCTTCACAGGGTAGCACGCGACCTTGATCGTGGGGTTGGCCACGTTCGTTCCGTCCGTCACGTCGTAATACCACCCATGCCAGGGACAGATGACGCTCTTCCCGTCGAGCTCTCCCTCTCCAAGCGGCCCGCCTCGATGGACACAGGTGTTATCCAGCGCGTAAAAGGTCCCGTCCACATTGAAGAGGCCGATGGTTTTGCCCTCCGCCTCTACCACTTTGCCCTGCCCGGGAGCGAGATCAGATGTCTCGCCGACTTTGGCCAGCTTTCCCATGAGAAAACTCTCCTTCTATCCGAGTGACCAGAGGATCTCGTCGATCGGCTGCCTCTGACAGGTGAAGATGGGTGTGTCTCGAACAGTATATTTGCTCCCCTCTGACTCGCGGAGCCGCATCACAAGGGTGACAAACTCTTTGGGGTCGTTCCCCTCAAACGAGACGACGAAGTCCTGATCGTCCAGGCCGAACGAGTACGAGGTGTTGATGCGGATGCGCGGGAACTCGTGCCCGATCCGGATGTGCTCATTCATCAGCTTCTGCCGGGTCTCCATGGGAAGGAGGTACCACTCTCGGCTCTTCACGAAGGGATACACGAAAAGGTATTGGGATTTCCCCGGCTCTACCCCCACCGCGATCTCCTCTTTGTGCTGCTTGGTATACGTGGATTCCCGAGTGACGGAAAGGAACGTCTCCGCCTCAGTGAGATAAGGGGCCATCGCGGTTTTTCTGAGCCCGGCGAAAAACGCTTGGATCGGGGACAGGTCGGGCGCAATCACCCAGAGCAGAAAATCCGTGTTCCTCTTCAACCCAAGCGTGGAGTAGGGACGAAGAGTGACCGTGCCGGACAGCTCTCCAAACCTGGCCAGATATTCGGCGACGGCCCTGCTCTTTTCCTCCTTGGACTGCCCGTACCAGGACGAAGCGACCTGGAAAAAGGCGTAGACCATGAAGCGACCTGGTGGTGTCTGTTCCATGAGTGTTTGCCTCCAGTGTCAGACGGTGCTCTCGACCGGAACGAGTCCGGCGCGCTCATACTCTCTGATGAGCCCCGATTTCTTTACCCCAACCTCGAAGTGGTCCCACGGAAGGGTCTCATCCAGCGGGCGTTGGCGGTACGCGTAAAAGGCCGGGTCGCCGTCCCATTCTCGAAGCGCTTGGCGCCACTCCCCGTCCCGTTCCGCAGCCAACTGGAGAAACTCTGCCACACGCCGGTCGCCCCGCGCAAGCATGGCCTGGAGCAGCGCTTCTCGGGGGTTTTCATGGAGGACTCGGATCGGATAGCGCCGCACAGCGGCTTTAATACGAGTCAGCTTCTCCGCGAGCCGAGTCACCTCTTCGAAAGAGCACCACTGAAACGGCGTCCATGGCTTCGGCACAAACGACGAGATCGAAAGGGTGAGCCGGCCGAACGGCTGGCCATCCCCCCCTTTGACATTCAGCCGATCGAGCAGACGCAATGCGAGGCCGGGGATCGCCTCAATGTCTTCGTCACTCTCCGAAGGGAGCCCGATCATGAAGTAGCATTTGAGGTTGGGGATCGACGCCGCACGGATCCAGCGACACGCTTCGTAGAGCTGCTCGTCCGTGATCGATTTTCGAATGACCTGGCGGAGCCGCTCGGTCCCGGCCTCCGGCGCGATGGTGAGCGTCCGATGCCCTCCGCGCGCGAGGCCGAAGACCAACTCCTCCGTGAGGCTGTCGGCCCTGAGCGAGGAGATTGAGATCTCCATCCCGTGCTCCTCCAGGATCTTCATCAGCCCGCTGATCCACGGGTAATCAGAGACGCAGGCCCCGACCAAGCCGACTCGCTTCGAACTCTTCGAGAGCTTCTCGATGGTCTCGCGGAGGGACTCCAGGCTCCGGTGACGCACCGGACGATAGATCTCGCCTTCGAGACAGAAGCGGCAGCCGCGTCCGCAACCCTTCCCTACTTCCAGCAGGGCGAGGTGCCCGTACTCGGCGCGAGGACTTTTGACCAGCGAGAGCGTCTCGAAGGCATTCACGTCCTTGAGGCGCCGCTTCACGACGATCGGAGGAGCGCCATTCGTTGGAGTGACAGAACGAATCGTTCCGTCAGCGTGATACTTCACCTCGTAGTCGTGAGGGAGATAAATTCCAGGGATCGGCCTCAGTGCGTCAAAGAAAGCATCGCGCCGTCGACTTTGGAGCGGCACACCCTCAAATGCCTGACGGTACGCCGCCACGATCTCTGTGACGATCTCCTCACCCTCACCTACCACAATGAAGTCCATAAACGGGGCCATCGGCTCAGGGTTGGAGAATGCGCAAACCCCACCCATGAGAACAACGGGATCACTAGGTCGCCGCTGGCGTGACTCAAGCGGAATCCCCGCCATCCTGAGGAGCCTCAAGACATTGATGAAGTCTCCTTCGTAAGTAACGGAAAACCCAACCAGATCGAATTCAGCCAGTGGCCGCTGGGATTCGAGTGAGAATGGCAGAGTGTCGGTCCGTCGGTATTCTGGAAGGTCCGCCGGATCAGGGAGGAAAACCCGCTCGCACACCACATCGGGGAGTTGGTTCAGGTGCCAATAAATCGTCTGAAACCCGAGGTTCGACATCCCAACCGCATAGGTATTGGGATAGACCAGGGCAATAGCCACCTTCCCGCCCCAATCCTTTCGAATCGCGCCTTCTTCCTCAGCGAGGATGGCGCGAGCCTTTTCTTTGAGGTTCCAGGACATTTAGTTCGCTAGTTTCGAATCGACTCCGCGTCGATTATCCCCAGGACTATTCCAACCCAACGCTGCGGTCAGTGGCCTGCACGAGCAGCGCGAGTGACAGGCCGCTGCACTGCGTGGTTCAGCGAACGTCGCTTCGCGTTCGCCTTCCCTTCTGCTGGCAAGTTGTACAGCGTCTCGGGCGCGATATCCGGACCATTCGGCCACACGACGGTTCCGGCGACGGAATCGAGCTCGACACGAGCGAAGTACTCAGGATCCCGAAGCGGGACAAAGATCGGTCCATCCAACAGCGGCAGTAGGTTGACACGCTTGTGTGTCCCGTCTTTGAACGTCAAATCAAGCGAGTGCCCGCCGGTAGCCGCAGCCTTCACAACTCTCCACTTCATCCGCCCCATCCTCCTTACTCTAGCGGCGCGATTCGTCGCAGAGGACGATGTCCGCGCGCCAGTTCCCAGTCGCGCTCCAGCTCTTCGACATGCAGCTTGCCCCACGCTCTGGCTAGCGCAAGAGCGCGTTGGGGCAGGCGTCCCTCG
>DATEAO010000473.1:0-3373 GCA_035288345.1 Candidatus Methylomirabilota bacterium
ACCAGGTGCCAGGTCTCATCATTCAGATCCATTTCGACCAGGACATAGCCTGGGAAGAACTTCTGCGCCGTGATTCGCTTCTGTCCTTTCCGAACCTCCACCACTTCTTCAGTCGGCACCACCACCCTGACGATCTGGTCCTGAAGCCCGAAGATCTTGGCCCGCTGCTCGATCGCCTGCGCCACCTTATTCTCGAACCCTGAATAGGTGTGAACCACGAACCACTGAGTTGTCGGCGAATCTTTGGTTGTCATCGAAGAATTAGCTCCACGACGCGCGCCAAGCCAATGTCCACGGCCCAGAGAAATGCGGCGATGACGATCACCACCACGAGGATGATGACCGTTGAGTTCGACACCTCTTTCCGACTGGGCCAGTTCACCTTTCTGAACTCGGCCATTACCTCTCTAAAAAACTGCTGGACGGTTGCTAAAAAGCCCATTTCTCAAGCACCCAGCTTTCAGCCATCAGCACTCAGCCTTGACCCGCCCAAGCCTTTTCCTTCATCCTTAGTCAGGCTGACAGCTGATCGCCCCCTACAGATTTCTTCGAAATCTCAACGCTGGGGGCACCCATGTTTCGGTTTGGCGTTCCGCCAAACCGATGGGTGCTGACAGCTTCTTAGCTCCCAAAACGGCGGTCTCGCTCCTGAAAACTTCGGATCGCGCGGAGGAAGTCAATCTTCCGAAATGCCGGCCAGTGAACGTCGCAGAAGTAGAACTCACTATAGGCACTCTGCCAGAGCAGGAATCCCGAGAGCCGCTCCTCCCCGCTGGTGCGGATAATAAGGTCGGGGTCCGGCAAGTCAGAGGTGTAGAGGTAGCGACTAATCTCTTCCTGGGTGATCCCCTCGATGATTGTCTCGATCCCCTCCCCGCGCTTGGCCCGGTCTTTGATCAGTGCGCGCACCGCATCGGCAATCTCCTGTCGTCCTCCGTACGCGACGGCAATGGTGAGCACGGCCTGACCATAGGCAGCGGTGGCAGCTTCAGCATGCCGAATCGCCGCGAGCGTGCGGTCCGGGAGCAGGTCCAGCTTGCCAACCGCTCGCACCCGCACCTGGCGCCGGTGAACCTGCGGGTCCTCGGCGATCTGTGCCAGCTTCTTTTCCACGACCGACAAGAGCCCATTGACCTCAGCGGGGGGACGGGTAAGGTTTTCGGTGGAAAAGACCCAGAGCGTCACCATGGGGATTCCGAGATCACCGCACCACGCCAAGACGTCGTCGAGCTTCTGGGCCCCGCGCTGGTAGGCCAGGAGTGGGTCGGCCAGCCTTTGTTCTCTTGCGTACCGGCGGTTCCCATCGAGAATGATGCCGACGTGGCGGGGCATGGAGGCGCGACGGAGCTGTTTGAGCAGATGACGCTCGTAAAGGTAGTAGAGGAGACGGGTCATGCCGTGGGACGCGAGGCCACCAGAAAGGTCACCTTTCCTTGCTGGACCAGCTCGTTGTGCTGGTTCAGCACCGAGTGCTCCTGGATCACCACCCCGCCCTCCTTCATCTTTCGCTTGGCCGTTGACTTCAGGCGGCAGTACACAGTTTCGCCGATCCGGATCGGCTTGAAAAACTGCCACTCCAGCCCCATAAATGCCATGATCGCCAAGGGCGGCCTCGGAATTCGCCAGGAGAGGCCTGAAGAGAGCGTATGCACTATGAAGTGGGGCGCGACCCGACCACCGAGTCCGGTGGTACGGGCGTGTTCTTCGTCGATGGCCATCGGATCATAATCACCAGAAAACTGACAGTAGCGCACCACGTCGGCCTCAGTGACCGTTCGAGCCGCTGTCCTCACCTCCTCGCCCACCACAACGTCATCGAAGTAGGTCGCTGGGGCAGTCACACTCATCTCTTTCTGGTCACCATCAGCTCTGTCTCGCCTTCCTGAACCACTTCTCCGCGCTGGTTCAGGATCTGACGCTGCACCGTGATGATCCCGCGATCCGGCTTCGAGGTCTCTTTCTTCTGGACCACCTTCGCACGGACCTTGATCGTGTCACCAATCTTTATTGGTCCTTTAAACTTCCAGCGGATCTCGAGAAAGGCGATGATCGCCAGCGGCGGCATCCCACGGCTCAACAGTCCGGAGGAGATCGAAAGCCCCAATAGGCCGTGAGCGATCCGCTCCCCGAAGATCGACGACTTCATGAACTCGGCATCGGTGTGAAGGATGTTGTAATCGCCCGAGAGGCCGGCAAAGATCACGATGTCGGTCTCAGTGACCGTTCGTCCGGGCGACAGGAATTCCTCTCCCACCTGGATCTCATCGAAATACCGGGCATCAGGCTCGGACATGCGCGCCTCCTCAAAGATTGGGCCTTCGGCTATCGCTTTAGAATAGCACGACAGATGTTAGATGACAGATGTGCGCACGACGAGCGCCAAGGTGATGAATTCTTGACAGGTCCAAGGTCACCTCCCAGAATCGGTGGGTTTAAGTGCGGCCGAGATCAAGAGGCGTTGAGTGTCTGCAGACGACGGCGCCGGACCGCTGCGCGAGATTTGCCCGCGCGCCATTGCGCCGGCCTGCCCTCCGTCTGGTTACGATGCTCCTCCATGTCCGGTCCGCCGCTCGCCGGCACGGGCTGCGTCGGCGCGGTCACTCTCCGCGAGCGACCGGTCCCCTGCCGGACGTCCGTCGTGACCATCGCCGTCGGCCGATTCGGCCACTGGCCACGGCGCTATCCGGTCCGGCTCGGCCGTTACTCGGTCCTCTGGTACCGCGGCGCGGCGCCGCTGAAAACGGAGGCCGAGGTCGTCGAGGAGCGAGTATACGACCGGAGTGGCGAGCAGGGTCAGCAGCAGCGAGAGCGTCTGCCCCCCGATGACGACGACAGCAATAACCCGCCGCTCCTCCGCGCCGGGCCCCGAGCCGAGCGCAAGCGGGATCATGCCCGCCACGAACGTGAGTGTCGTCATGAGGATCGGCCGGAGCCGGTCGCGGTTGGCTTCGAGGATCGCCGGCGCGCGGTCCATGCCCGTGGCTCGCAGACCATTCATGTGGTCGATCTGGAGAATCGCGTTCTTCTTGACCACGCCGAACAGGACGAGCACGCCGAGCGCGGAGTAGAGGTTCAGCGTGTGACCAGTCAGCCAGAGGGACAAGAGCGCGAACGGCACTGTCAACGGCAGTGAGAGCAGGATCGTGAACGGGTGCACCAGGTTCTCGAACTGAGCGGCCAGAATCATGTACATGAACACGATCGAGAGAGCAAAGGCCCAGACGAACTCCCCGAACGTCCGTTGCATCTCCCGCGCCCGTCCAGAGACCTTCGTCGTGTAGCCGGCCGGAAGGTTCATCTCGGTCACGACCGCGCCAAGCGCCTCAAGCCGATCGGCGAGCGCGTAACCGGGCGCGATCGACGCCCGGAGGCG
>DATEAO010000474.1:0-5426 GCA_035288345.1 Candidatus Methylomirabilota bacterium
ACATGGGCGGCGTCATCCTGTTCACCCGCTCCACCTTCTTCCCGCTCTCCTGGGGTCTCCTCATCATGACCGGCGTCTTCTGGGTCATCACCACCACCCTGGTCCAGTCGCTCATCCAGCTCAACGTGCGCTCCGACGTGCGGGCCCGGACCCTCGGCCTCTACACCATGGGCCAGAGCGCCCTACAGCCGCTCGGCGCCCTCAGCATGGGCGCCACCATCACACTCATTGGCCCGCAGAACGGCGTCGCCCTCTTCGCCACCATTGCCCTCGTCGGCCTCGGTCTCATCACCCTCCTCGTCCCCGAGATCCGCAAGGTCTGAGGCAGCGAAGGCCAGCCACGAACGTAAACGAGCGTAGGGGCAGGTCTCAGACCTGCCCTTGCTCCTATCGACGGCGAGCCCTCACGCTATGAGATAATAGGACTGCAATGGGCACGTTCTTTCACGCTATCAAGCTCATCGGCCCGGCCGGTGGCTCAGAGACGCTGGACGGCATGGTGGACACGGGAGCCATGTTCACCGTGATACCAAGGCCGATCTTGGAGCGGCTCGGCGTGCGGCCGTTCCGCACGATGCCGGTGCGCTTTGCGAACGGGCACGTCGAGCAATGGCAATTAGGCCACCTTGACGCTGAGTTAGACGTGACTCGCATGCCCATCCTCTGCCTCTTCGGCTCGCCCGACGCGCCGCCCCTCATCGGCGCGCACACGTTGGAGGCGTTCCTGCTTTCGGTGGACCCTGTCGAGCAGAAGCTAGTGCCCAAGGAAGCCCTGTTGATGAATGCTAGGAGACTAACGGACTGCGTTTCTTCTCATAGCTACCCCCTCGACGCCATACTGCTGCAGTTGAGGAGCGGGAATTGGAGCTGAGCCATTAGCGCCCTATTGAGTGTTACAATGGACTCAGTAAGCAACTATGGACAAGAAGACTGTTCAGAAGAGAGCGCCTATCCTTTCCGATCATCAAAGGGTAGGCAAGCGATTTATCCCGCCTTTTCTTCAGCTTGGAGGGCTCGAAGATATCAACTGGTTTGATGTGCTCCCCGAGCTGTTCTGGCTTGGCCTTCTGAACGTGCGCTATTCGCTAGCCCAAGGGGCAGAACTTGCGATCGCAACGTCGAAGGCAGCTCAAAGTGCTGTGGGCGAATCATCTCGGCAATGGTTCGCCTTAAGCAGCGCCTACGGAGCACTAAGTAACGATGAGCAGAGGAAGATTGTCGCAAGCCTCAAGTCGTCCGGCCATCTGGAAGCGCTAAAGGAAGCACTGCTACCACTTGTTGCTTTTTATCCAGAATGCCCACTAGGTTTCTTTTTCGAGGAGTCGCCTCTAAATCAAGACCCAGCAAGCCTCGAGTACGTGAAAAGGACTCTGGAACGTCTTCTTGACCGCCGAGACAAAGAGGCAACCTTAGCTCAAGCAAGCGCTATATACATTGCATTCGTCGCGGGTTGGCTGAAAGTGTTCGAAGGGCTCGCACTAGCCAACTTCCCTGCGGTTGCGCAGTTTCCGGATACAGAAGAGTCGATTAGGGTAGCATCGAGTGTCCGTGCAGCTACTTATGCCTTATTAGGCACCAACGCTGGGTTTCGAGAGGAACAAGCGGTATGGCCAAGATATTTTTGGAATCGTGGTTTGTACTTAGAACCTTGCACTCTCAGGAATTCAGAAGATGAGCGAACAGAGTAATCAAGAAGAGTTTTGGTCTACCGTAGAGAACTATACCCAGTTGGTTCGCGAAGAACTAGCGCAGTATTGGGCAAGCTGGCAGATCGATCTAATGTCGTCCGAGGTGCACGAAGTTATTGGTGGGCTTATGGGCAGACAAGTTACGCTTGTGACTCAGCTTGCACAAGCTCCTTCTATCTGGAATGGACATGTTGCTCCTTTATTCTTACGCACCATGACCGATACTTATATTACGCTTGCCTGGATTCTTGAGGATCCCGTTGACCGAAGCCGCAAATTCATTCTCCATGGCTTAGGGGAAGAGAAGTTGTTGTTGGAGCACCACAAATCCCGGCTGAAAGAGGCTGATGAGAGTGTTGATGACCATCCTCTTGTACAAAGTCTGGAAGCATGGCTCAACTCACAGCGATTCACTTTCTTGACGGAAGTAAATGTTGGCAGCTGGTCTGGTATAGATACACGTAGTATGGCTCAAGAAGCCGACTCCGAGAATCTCTATACATTTGCCTATAGGCCCTTCAGCGCAGCAACACACAGCATGTGGCAGCATATTGAGAGATATAACCTAGAGGAATGCTCGAATCCGCTTCACCGTCTTCATCGGATTCCTTCCGAACTCGACGCACCTTTGGATGTTGATTACCTCTACAGGGCGGCCAAGTACGTGAAGGAATCTTTTGACGTGTTTCGTCAAAAGATCGGGGTGGGTGCTGGTATCCCTTCAGCATTCGATATGTTTGTTTCTGAGCTGGCTCGCTTTGACGCCCAGGGCGAAGATGACGACAGCACGCCGGCGTCCGGGTTTTTTTTAAGGCTGTTTCAGATTTTGCCGATAACCTCGCATCACCGTGTGAACCAGGAATACTCAGTCGTCGTTCACAAGGCGGAGGAAGGGGGCTACTGGGTGGAGGTCCCGGCTCTCGCTGGCTGCTACTCGCAGGGCGAAACGGTCGAAGAAGCCCTCGCCAACGTGAAGGAGGCCATCGAGTTGTACCTTGAAACCCTGCGAGAAAGGGGAGAGTCCCCGCCAAATGATGCGACGTCGTCTTCAAAGTAGCGCTGCTCGCATAACGGGTATGCCCACCTTTGACCTCGTCTCCGACCTCGCCCTTCGCCACAACCGTCGACACACACTCCGCGAGAACGTCGCCCAGCCGTAGGGGCGCAGCACGCTGCGCCCTCAGCGTCCTTCGTAGTTAGAAGCGCTCCCCAGGGAATCCCACGCCCACTTGACTACTTCGCCACAAAGGCGCTCTTGGAGCCCCGCGACGTGGTCATTGTGGCCTCGGTCTCCTGCATCTACGGCCTCGGCTCGCCCGAGGAGTACGCCTCCTTCGTCCTGACGCTGCGCCAGGGCGACCGTCACCCGCGTCAGCGCCTTCTCCGCCATCTCATCGACATGCAGTACGAGCGCAACGACATCGACTTCACCCGCGGCCGCTTCCGCCTGCGCGGCGACACGTTGGAGATCCAGCCAGCGTACCAGGAGACGGCGCTGCGCATCGAGTTTTGGGGCGACGAGATCGAGCGGATGACCGAGCTCGACCCGCTGACCGGCGAGCTCCTCGGCCAGCGGGAGCAGGTCGCCATCTTCCCGGCGCGCCACTGGGTCACCTCTCAGGAACGTCTCGCCCTCGCCATGGCCGACATCGAGGTGGAGCTGGAGGAACGCCTCGCCCTGCTGCGCCATCAAGGGAAAGTCGTGGAGGCGGCGCGGTTGGAGTCGCGCACGAAGTACGACCTCGAGATGCTCCGCGAGGTGGGCTACTGCTCCGGCATCGAGAACTACTCGCGGCACCTCGACAGGCGGGCGGCGGGCACGCCCCCTTGGACGCTCCTCGACTACTTCCCGCGCGACTTCCTCATGTTCATCGACGAGTCGCACATGACCCTGCCCCAGGTGCGCGGCATGTACGGCGGCGACCTCTCGCGCAAGCAGACACTGGTCGACTTCGGCTTCCGCCTTCCTTCGGCGGTGGACAACCGGCCGCTCAACTACGAGGAGTTTTGGGAGCGGCTGGGCCAGGTCACCTTCGTCTCGGCGACGCCGGCGCCGTACGAGCTGGAGGTGAGCGACCAGATCGTCGAGCAGCTCGTCCGTCCCACTGGCCTGGTGGACCCCGAGGTCGAGGTGCGCCCGACCCAGGGGCAGATAGACGACCTCATCCACGAGATCCGCCTCCGCGTCGAGCGCGGCGAGCGGGTCCTGGTCACCACGCTCACGAAGCGGATGGCCGAGGAGCTGGCCGACTACCTGCGCGAGATCGGTGTGCGCACCCACTACCTCCACTCCGAGGTGGAGACGCTCGAACGGGTGGAGATCCTGCGCGACCTGCGGTTGGGCGTCTACGACGTGGTCGTGGGCATCAACCTGCTGCGAGAGGGGCTCGACCTGCCGGAGGTGAGCTTGGTCGCCATCCTCGACGCCGACAAGGAAGGCTTCCTGCGCTCGATCTCAGCCTTGATCCAGAACATGGGACGCGCCGCGCGACACGTCGACGGGCGGGTAATCATGTACGCCGATACGATTACTGATTCGATGCGCCAGGCCATCGGAGAGACGGAACGCCGTCGCAACATCCAGACCGCCTACAACGAGGAGCGCGGCATCGTGCCCCAGGGCATCCACAAGGCGATCCGCGACCTGACCGACCGGGTGCGCATCATCGCCGAGCCGAAACCGACCTATCAGGTCGACGTGCCGTTGGCGGCCCTCGCCAAGGACGAGCTGTTCGCCCTGATCCGCGACGTGGAGTCGCAGATGAAGAAGGCGGCGCAGGCCCTGGAGTTCGAGCGCGCCGCCGCCCTGCGCGACCAGGTTATCGAGCTGCGCAAGACCATGGCCATGACCGAGGACGACCCGATCATGATGGCCGGCCGTCGCCTCGCGCGTCCCCAGGCATCACCCGCGTCGTCGGGCTCGCGCCGCTGGCGCCGCAGCCCAGGACGGTGAGGGCGAGAACCAGTGTATAATCAAAAGGACAGTTCAGATTTTCTGTAGAGGGAAGCGCGATGTCTGTAGGCACCGATCGAACACAGACTGTTATCGATGCGCTGAATGAGCGGCGCGGCACGCGTGAACTTATGTGCCAAATATGCGCCCGCCGCAACTGGACGCTCGAAGACGGCTTTGTCGCGCCAACGCTCCAACGAGACCTATACGACCTGCAGCATGGGTTTAAACCTACGATCTTGCCGCTTGTTGCGCTTACATGCAGTAATTGCGGCAACACTTTGCTACTGAACGTTCTCATTCTCGGGCTGGGCCATCTGTTTGGTCTAGCTGCTTCTGAACCAAGTTAGTGGCAGGAAGCGATTCGCGTGACATACTGCCGGCCCCACTGGGGCCAACCGCCAGATTTGAGATACAGCCTCGCACGTTTCGTTTGCATTACGCCACGGAACAAGAACTGCACGATCTCGCAGAGCTTAGCTTATTTCGCAGTGTCAATCTCGCGTTCACCCATTGGGTGTGGGTGCGGCCATCTCCTTCGCGATTGTTCTGGGTACAGTCTCGACGTTGGAGACAAAACAGTTCGCCACATTCGTCGCTCTGCTCGCTCTAAGCCTAGTTGTCACTCTTTACTGCGGCATTCGCACCTACTTCGACTTCCGACGCAGCAGCAAGCTTCTAAGCGAAAGCACGCAACGCGAAGCGTAGAGCCGCTTGACGGTTTGTTGCGCAAGACATCGAATCGGCGGGAGGGCGCCGGAGATTGCTGGCGCAGGTCTGACACC
>DATEAO010000475.1:0-3919 GCA_035288345.1 Candidatus Methylomirabilota bacterium
GCATCGTCTTCCCACCACCGGGTGGGCCGACCATGTGGACTTTGCTGAGGTTCGCGGTCAGGAGTACGCCAAGCGCCTTTTAGAGATCGCTGCGGCCGGAGGCCACAATGTCCTCATGGTCGGCCCACCCGGTGGTGGGAAGACGATGCTGGCCCGACGGCTCCCGTCAATCCTCCCGCCGCTGACCATTGAAGAATCGATCGAGGTGAGCAGCATCTGGAGTGTGGCCGGGCTCCTTTCGCCTGACCGCGGCCTCGTGACCGTGAGGCCGTTCCGAGCCCCTCATCACACGATCTCAGATGCGGGACTGATTGGCGGCGGCACTGTTCCCCACCCTGGCGAGGTGAGCATGGCTCACCACGGCGTGCTCTTCCTCGATGAGCTGCCCGAGTTTCCCCAGCACGTCCTGGAAGCGCTGAGGCAGCCGCTCGAGGACGGCGAAGTCGTTGTCGCGCGGGCCGCGGCCTCCAACACCTTCCCGGCTCACTTTCAACTGATCGCTGCGGCCAACCCGTGCCGCCGCGGCTGCCTCTCGATCGAGCACTGCATCTGCACGCCGGGTGAGCGCCAGCGGTATCTGGGAAAGCTCTCGCGGCCGCTGCTCGATCGCATCGACATCCATTTGGAGGTGCCTGCGGTGGGTGTGCAAGAGCTGACCGACGGGTTACCCGGCGAGTCGTCGTCAGCGATCCGCGCGAGGGTGCTCGCCGCGCGAGCCGTCCAGACCGAGCGCTTCCAGAAAGTGAAGATCCACCGCAACGCCCAGATGAGCGCGAGCCAGGTACGCCGCCACTGTCACATTCCCACCGACGCGAAGAAGCTGCTCGTCCTCGCGATGGAGCGTCTCGGGCTCTCAGCCCGCGCGCACGACCGGATTCTCAAGGTCGCCCGCACGATTGCTGACCTTGACCGGAGCGAGCAGATCCGATCCGAGCACCTCTCCGAAGCGATCCAGGCGCGGAGCCTCGACCGATGGCTTGGGGTCTGAGAACGACGCGTCCGGCGGTCCCGAACATTCTGAGCCGAGAGCAGAGCCTGCTCCTCGTCGTTGACGTGCAGGAGAAGCTCTTTCCCGCGATGGACAGTGAGCTGCGCGACAGCGTGGCCAAGAACCTGAAAGTGCTCGGCGCTTCGGCCCGGCGATTGAACCTGCCCCTTCTGCTCTCCGAGCAGTATCCGAAAGGGCTCGGCCATACGCTTCCAGAGCTCCAGGAGGCGCTCGGCCGCGTCTCGCCCGTTGAGAAGGTCGCGTTCTCGTGCTGCGATGCTCCGAGCTTCACCGAGCAGCTCAAAGCTGCGCGGAGGAGTCAGGTAGTGCTCGCGGGGATCGAGGCGCACGTCTGCGTGCTGATGACGGGCCTGGACCTTTTGAATCTCGGCTACCAGGTGCACGTGGTCGCTGACGCGACTTGCTCCAGAAGCCGCCAGAACTGGCAGCTCGGCCTGCAACAGCTCCGGCAGGCGGGGGTTGTGGTCACGTCAACGGAGAGCGTGATCTTCCAGCTCCTCCGCCGCGCGGATACCGACGAGTTCCGAGCGATTCAGGCGATGATCAAGTAGGCTATGAGCGGTCCAATTCGGGGTCCGGGGCCAGGGGTCCGGGGTCCGTGATTTGAGATTCGAGATTTCGTGCTGCGAACCCCAAGCCCCGGTCCCCTGACCCCTGGGTGACGAACGCGGTGAGGCGACGCTTCTCGCCACGACGCTAGCTGAATGCTGACGGCTGACTGCTGAGAGCTTTCAACGATGGAGTACTTCGACGTCCGGAACACCGTGCTCATCGTGGTCGGGCACGGCATTCTGCCCGAGGAAGAGGACCGCCCGATCGCGTATGAACTGAAGCGCGCGGTGAACCAGCGCGCTCACGGCCACGAGAACCGGATGGCCGTGGTTCTGACCGATGCGTGGATGCTGAACAATGAGATGGCCGATCACTTCCCGGCCATCGCCGTCGGCGGGCCGAGCGTGAATGCGTTCACCGCCCAGATCTACGAGCAGCTTCCCGTTGCCTGCGCCAAAGAACAGGACTGGTTCATTCAGATGGACGAGGGAAGCGGGGAAAAGCGCGCGGCGATCTGGGGGATGGAGACCAGCTCGACGCGAGACGCCGTCGAAGAGTTCGTGAGCGGCGGCTACCTCGATCGGTTTCTCGACCTGATCTGGCACTCCCAGTGATTGTGGATTTTGGATTGTGGATTTTGGATTCTCGAAACTCGGAGTTATGAATTAATCGAGAATCCAAAATCAAAAATCGAAAATTCTCAGATCGTCCGGTAGTTGATGAACTGGAGGGCGATTCCGAACTCCTGTTCTTTCAGCATCGTGATGATCGTTTGAAGGTCGTCGCGGTTCTTCCCTGAGACGCGCACCTGGTCTTCCTGAATCTGCGCCTGGACCCTGAGCTTGGTCTCCTTGATGAGCTTTACGATCTCCTTGGCCTTCTCCTGGGGAATCCCCTGCTGAAGCGCGATCTTTTGGCGAACAGTCCCGCCGCTGGCCGGCTCCACCGGGCCGTAGCCGAGCGCCTTCAGCGGCACGTTTCGGCGGTGCAGCTTTCCTTGCAGGATATCCACGACGGCCTTGAGCTTGAACTCGTCGTCGGCCGTCAGGATGATGTCGGTCTTCTCGAGCGCGATCTCGCACTTCGAGCCCTTGAGATCGTAACGCTGCTGAATTTCTTTGCGCGCTTGGTTGATCGCGTTATCGACCTCCTGCATGTCCAGCTTGCACGCGACATCGAAGGAGTTTTCTGAAGCCACGGCTCACCTCACTATTCAAGAACAGGGTGACATCCTGTCCCCTGTTCTGCACGCTCACCCGGAGTGAATCCGGACTCGCTCACGGCCGATTGATCATCTCGGCTCGCCTTAGACCGGCGAGCCTATGGGCGGCCGGGAGCCGGTTTGTTCGAGCGCCGGCTTGCCGGCGCAACCCTTGGGGGGAGGTTCGGAAGGGGGCCATCTGGGCCCCCTCCGAGGATTCCCTGGGCTCCTCAGTGAGGCTCGCACCGGCGGAGAACTTATCACTCAATGGTGTGAGCCTCACTGATTCAGCGGGACCACCACCACGCCTGGCGGCGGCGTGTAGCTGAAGAGCTTGTCCGCCAAGGCCGGGTTCATCACCACTTTGGTAAAGGTCATGGTCACGATGTTTTGAAACTCATCATAGAGCACGGCCCTTCGCACCAGAAACTCTTTCGGATCTACCGAGAGCACCAAGCGGCTCAGAGCCGGCTCTGGCCGCTTGGGGGTGAGGTTCAGGATCCAATTGCCCTCTGCATCGCGGGATGGATTCCCGAATCGGACAGAAAACTCGTTTCTCACTCTTCCCAATCCGGCGAGAAAACTTCCCGCGGGACCGGCGAGCGCACTCGGGGTCGGCGAAACAGTCACCTGCTTGAGCTCAGCCGTGTAGACCCAGAGCGATTTCCCATCTGAGACGATCTCCTGCACTGATGGCGTGCGGTACTCCCAGCGCATCTTCCCGCCTTTTTTCAGATAGACCGTGCCGTTGGCCTTGATGGTCTGACCCAGGCTCTTGTTGAAGGCCTCCTGGCGAAAGTCGGCACGGAGATCCTGGAGCTTCTGATAGGTGGCCTCCACCCCTAAGAGCACTTCGTCAAGGCTCTGAGCCATCACTGGGCGTACACCCAGCCACGCACTCGCCACAACAAGAGAAAGCAGGAGCGGAACTAACATGCTTGTTCGCTCAACCTTCTGGGTCCGGGGCCTGGGGTCCGGGGTCCGCTCCGAGGTCGGGGGTCCGGGGTCTGTATTTCTGATTTTGGACTTCGTGCCCCGGACCCCAGGTGTAACATGCGAGCCCCCAGCCCCTGGCCCCAGACCCCGAATTGCGAGCCCCGAGCCCCGAACCCCGGTCCTCGATACGTCCTCATTTTCCTCGCTTCATCAAATAATCC
>DATEAO010000476.1:0-5274 GCA_035288345.1 Candidatus Methylomirabilota bacterium
AGCGTCGTACTTCATCACGTACCGCCTGAGGAAACCCCAGATCTTCCGGTCCGGGGCAGAGAGGTCGATGTGACAGCGCCAGGCCCACTTCCCCTCCGCCGGCCGAGCCTCGACGAGCGGCGCAGGCTGGGGGTCGTGAACGAGCACCAGGTCTCCAGCGAGCCTGAGCCTCTCCGCGCTCGCGCGGTTGACCTCGATGTAGTGGTCGAGCATCGGCTTCGTGATCGCCTGCTCCATTCCCTGAAGCGCGTTGTGGAAGGCCTTGGTCGTTGCGAAGAAGGCCGGGTCTCCCTCGATCACGTCCCACGTGGTCTTGACGCCCAGCTCGTTCATCATCGGGACGAGCCGCTGGAGGATCTCGGCCACCCCGCCGCCAGACCGTGTGGAGTTGACGTGAACGAAATGTCGCCCCCGGACCCGTTCCGAGAGACGAAGCAGGAACTCCACGGCCCCTTTGGGGGCGACCCGTCGGTAGGCGTCGATCACGCTAGCCGCCATGGTCATGAGCCCCTTGGGCCATTGCGGCTTCGGTCAGGCGGAGCAGCTCGGTCCTGATCCGCTCAAGCCCCCCGAGGTAGGGATTGATACGGGCGATCTCCTCGCTCAGCGAGGTCAGTCCGAGTTCGCGGCTGAGCCACTCGCCGAAGTCTCCGCCGCGTATCCCGCGCCGAACCCTCGCCTCAAGCGTGTGGAGATAGATCGAGCTTTCATCGATCTCTCTGAGACATGTGATGAACTCCTCCAGCGTGCGCGCCTCGAGGCCGAGCGGAACCTCCACCACGTGGGATTGAACGAAGAAAAACGGCTCGCCGAACACGACCCGCGGGACCGGATTGAGATCAGAAATATGGTCATCGATGATCGTGATCAACGCTTCGCGCAGCCGCTCGAGGTCCTCGAACTCAAAGGGGTCAACGACGGCAAGGCGTTCCGCGAGCACCTGGTCTCGCACCTGGGAGGCCACCCAGTTCGCGAAATCGTTCGGGTAGGCCCCGGTCACCTGATAATGCCGGAGGACCACACTGTGCGTGTGGTAATACACGGACCCCGAGGGGACCTGCTCGAGGATCTCCATCAGCTCCCGCTCGTCACGCGCCCGGTGCCCGAGGATCTCTCGCAGCTCGATGCATCCGTAGAAACGGAAGGCGCTCCGTGCCATGTGATTACACTCTGCGATCAATATTACCCCGAACACGCGCGAAATCACGAACTCTGGGGCGTCTACACCATATGGCGCCGTGTTACACTGGGGCGGACAGTCTTCCAGGTTCGTTGGCAGGAAGAAGGAGGACAGTGAATGAGCAAGCTGATTTTTGCTGGAGTCGTCCTGGTGATCGGCCTTGCCATCCATCGTGCGCTTCGGAACCGGGCTGATGTTCTCCCTGTGGGTGTTCGCTCAACCCTGCTCAGGGGTATTCTGCTCGTCGCGATCGGCGTTCCAGCCCTGGTCCTCGCCTTCTCGATCTTTCGGATCATCCCCGCGGGCCACCTTGGGGTCAAGGTGCTCTTCGGCCAGGTAGAGCCGATCCCACTTCGGGAGGGGCTGAACCTGGTGTGGAATCCGCTCTACGACATCGTGACCGTTGATGCGCGAGTGCAGAAGCATAGCGCGAAATACGACGCGGCCTCCAAAGACCTCCAGGCTGTGCACGTGGACATGGTCCTGAACTATCGACTGATTGCGGACCGTGCCCCTGATGTGTATCGGAGTATCGGCCTGAATTATTCGGGGGTGATTATCGACCCGGCGGCCCAAGAAGTCCTCAAGGCCAACACGGCCCTGCACAACGCCGCGGAGATCCTCATAAAGCGCCCGGCAATTAAGGCCGACGTCCAGCGAGACCTCACGACATGGCTCGCCAAATATGGGATCGAGATGAAGGAAGCGGCCCTGGCCAACATCCGGTTCGATCCAGCGTACGAGAAGGCCATCGAGGCAAAGCAGATTGAGGAGCAAAAGGCTGAGCAAAAGCGTTATGAACTGATTCAGGCCCAGCGCCAGGCTGAAATCGTCGCTGCTGAAGCCAAGGGTGTTGCCGATGCTCTTCGGATCAAAGGCGAGGCCGAAGCCGCGTACAATAGCAAGGTTTCAGCGTCATTAACACCCGTCCTCATCCAACAGCAATACCTTTCGCGATGGGATGGAAAGCTCCCGCAGTACGCCTTCGGGGGCAACGCGGTCCCGTTCGTCCAGATTCCCGGCTCACCAGGGCGTTAATCCTGCTCTCACCATAAACCGAGCATGGTGTGAGACGGGAAATGCCGGAGCCTGCTTCGCCAAAAGGAATCTTCGCGGTCGCGGACCTTCCCGAGCCGCCGCCGTTCAGTCTGAGGAACGCGATCGCGGTCATCGGGCCCGCCACGATTCTGGCCAGCCTCTCCATCGGATCAGGAGAGTGGCTGCTCGGACCTGCTGCGACAGTGAAGTACGGCTTCGGCATTCTCTGGATCGCCACCGTCTCCCTGCTCCTTCAGCTCTTCTTGAACATGGAGTGCGTCCGTTACACGCTGGCGACAGGCGAGCCGCTCTTCATGGGGTTCATGCGGCTCAGGCCCGCGGGGTATTGGGCCTGGTTCTGGGCCGTGACCACGTTCCTTCAGATCGGCTGGGCCGGCTGGGCCGCCACCGGAGCAGGGGCGCTTGCGGCACTCTACCTCGGAGCGCTTCCTGGCCCTCGCGATTCCGGACTGGTCGCCTGGATCGGCGTTGGGACGTTCTTGGGGGCGGTCGCGCTTGTCTCCGTCGGTCGAGCCGTCGAGCACGCGATTGAAGGTTTCCACCGGATCATGGCGGTCGCGATCATCGCTTACTTGGCGCTTCTCGCATTCTTCTTGATCCCGGCCACCCGGTGGAGCGCGCTGGTCTCTGGCTTTCTGGGCCTGCACGAGCGAGGGTTCGGGCCGTTTCTCTCTTCGCCCGACTTCTTTCTGCTCAGCGCGTTCGCGGCGTACGCGGGCGCTGGCGGGACCATCAATGCCACGCTTTCATACTGGGTGCGTGACAAGGGCTTTGGAATGGGTGGGTGGACCGGCTATCAGGTCGCGCCGGTCGGCGACAAGGAGATCGCGATCTCCCGGCCTGGCGTCACGTTCCCGACGGGTGAGGAGTCCATGCGGAAGTGGAACGGGTGGTGGAAGTTCGTCGCGTGCGATCAGTATCTCTTCTGGCTGGCCGGAGCGTTTATCACGGTGGCATTCCCCGTCCTCGTCTCCTCCGTTGCGTTCCCGCCGGGAGCTGAGATCCGCAGCCCCGCCATTGCCGGCGAGCTGGCCCAGGGACTCTCGGCCGTGAACAGCTGGTTCTGGGGCCTCACGCTCGTCACCAGCGCGTGGATACTCGTCACGACGCAGATCGGGATCATCGACGGATTCAGCCAGATCATCACCGATCTTCTCTGGAGCGGAAGTCAGGCAGTTCGAGCGCTTGGGAGCGTGAAGGTGATATACCGGGGAGTGCTCGGTCTCATCACCGTGGCTGGACTGCTCGCGCTGGCCGCGCCGCTGTTTGGTCTGGGACTGGAGCCGATCATCCTCATCCAGCTCTCCGCCAACTGGGCGGGAGTCAATCTGCTGATGCTCGCCATCCAGACGATGAGGGTCAATCGGAAGCTGCTTCCCATGGCGCTCCGACCTCCGCTCTGGCGCGAGATCATCGTCGGGCTCTGCGCTCTCTTCTTTCTTGCCCTCACCTCGGCCTGGCTCTTCCTCTCTCCCGAGGCCAAGACGTTCGCGCCTTACGTAGTGGCCTTCTTTTTGATTGCAGCGCTGGTCGCCGTGGGCCTTGGAAATCTGGCCGAGCGACAACGGCGTCTCGCGAAGGAAAGTGATCAGTCACTCGCCGGCGCTTGATCCGCCGCGTCACGCCTGGCGCTTGACTCTATTGCGCAATACTGAAGGGTGCCACGGCATTAGCCGCTGTCCAGGTTTCTCGCTCTCGCGGAACGTAGACTCGCGTTCTCAGTCGAACGGAAGCTTGGGCAACGCCATGAGCCGCTCGACATATCGTGCTCGATCAAACGCGCGCCTGTCCTTGACGATCTCGAACATCTCCGTTGCCACCACTGCCGACAATAGCCGCCACACCTCTTCCTCCGGGATCCCCTTGCTGAGGAGCCGGTCGTACGTCTGCCGCGTCTCTGGCGGGTCATTGTCGCGTATCTGGTTCTCAACGACTTCGCGAAAAGTCTTCCGAACGAGCGCAGGATCGTGGTCCTTCATGGCACGGTCGCTACCGCTGTGCGGCTAACGCGCGCGCTAACCGGCGCGCGCCACCTTTGCGCGCGTCCGTGCTGAGCGCGTTGTTAGACGTGACCGGGCCTCACGCAATCGTCCCGACACGTACTTGTGCAGGACGCTTGCGATCAGAGTTTGATAAGGTACCCCCTCTTCATACGCTCGCGCTTGAATATCCATCAGGTCGGCGGTGGAAAGACGGATATTCACTCGCCGATTCTTGATGAAAGTCACGCGCGCCGCCTCGCGGAGTGCGCGAAGTTGCGCCTTCGTCGGGCGCGCAGAGAGCAAAGTGCCTTTCTCGTACGCCCTAAGAATCCCCTGTTCGTAGCGATCAAGCTTCTTCATCGGGCTCCTTCCTTCCAAGGTAATCGCGCGTCGCCTTCCGGCTTGGAATAGCGGTCTTCAAGAAGTAGTGTGTGCTCTCCTCGACCGAAGGGACGAGGTAGACGTAGTCACGGTAGGCCACCACGAGCACGACCTGCCCCGGATAGCGCCTCTGGTTCGGGTGAACGAGAACGTCCCTGAGCCCACCTTCCTCGATAGCAAGAACGATCTCTTCGAAGGAGATATCGCGTTCAGCCTTCAGAGTTTCATTCTTGTCCGTGCTCCACCGAAACGGCTTCACTTCGACAGTGTAGCTCGATGTGTGCCTTCTGTCATCAACCTCGGTTTAGCGCGGCGTGGTCACGGCTAACGCGCGCGCTAACCGGCGCGCGCGACCTTTGCGCGCGTCCGGCGAATGGGTGAAGGGTCAGGTCTTGAGTTTAACAATTGCTGACAGAAAAGGTACGATCACGCGCTTTTGTATCTGTGCGGTCTGGCCCACCTTCGGCTTCTCGGGCCCAAGTAAGCGGGCCGCGGCCTCAGGCGTCACTAAGACCTCCCCGAACTGGAGGAGGACAGCCCCAGCGCGCGACGCGGGGAACGGCTCGACTGTGCTGGGGATTGACCGACCCCAATCCTTCTCGGTATCGGCCTTGAAGTACGCCACAGCTCGCGCCACTGGGTCGGCGCCGGGCGCGCCTGGCATGTTCTCGG
>DATEAO010000477.1:0-7882 GCA_035288345.1 Candidatus Methylomirabilota bacterium
GACTGCTGACGAAATCCTGGGCTAACGTCTCTCGCGCCCACCTGGCATCGGGGCTCAGGCCCAGGTTGGCCACGCGCCCTACGCGTGCTAAGATAGCGTCGCCATGCTAAGGAAAACGCCACTTCTCGTTATGATCCTTGTGACTCTGCTGACCCTTGCCTCAAATCAGGCGTGGGCTCTTGACTATGAGCTTTGGGTGGCGAACCTCCTCGAGCCGAGCCTTCTCGCCTATCTTGAGACCAACAAATCTAGCTCGGCAGAGGACGACCGCCTCGATCGCCTGAGTGAGGCGCTGGACTCTGGCAAGGTGCCCCACGCTGCATTTGTCCCTGATCGTCTGGTCTCGCCGGTGACCGGAGAGGTGGCTTCAGTGTTTGGATCGTTCTCGCTCACACCGACACGCTCTCCCTCCTCGAAGGAGAACGAATGGGAGCAGTTCCGCTGGGAAGGCCTTCCCGACAATCTGGCCGTCTTCGAGATCAAGGGATCGGGGCTGCAATGGCAGGAGCTTCGCTACATCGGCGTCTCAACGGGAAGCGGCCTGAAGGTCATCCCGATCCGGATGCTCCCGCTCAGGGACCCCAAGAGTCTTCCCGGGCTTGAGACCTCCACACTCCTCGTGGACCATCGGATCGAGCGCGGCGATGTCGGGGCATGGCTCCGCCGCGGCCTCGATCTCAGTGAAGGGATCGGCGTTGTGGTGGCTCGAAACACTGATCCTCAAGCCTCAGACCGGGTCTACGTGGTGCTGCGGATGAGCGAGACGCCCGGCCGTTTCAAGGTCGCGCTCGCGTGGCGACAGCGGATCCCCCGCGATGGTGGCGGAGTCAGGCCGAATTTTAAACAATGATCAAGGCAGTGAGCAAAATGCCAGGTGACCGGGGTCCGGGGTCAGGGGTCCGGGGTTCGCATTTCGGATCCCGAATCCCGATTGCCGAATCCCGCATTCCTAATCGCGAGCCCCGAGCCCCGAGCCCCGAACCCCGAATCCAGAACCTGAGATCCGTCATCCGACATCTCCCCATGATCGCGCTGCTTCTCCTTCCGCTTGCGGTGAGGGCGGCGGAGGCGCCGGTCCCTGCTCTCCAGCGGCTGGTCCAGGAGGTTCAGAGCTACTTTCCGCGCGTTGAAGGCGACGTCATCGAGCTGAAGGGCGACCAACTGGTCGTGAGCCTTGGGGCGAGAGATGAGATTCAGCGCGGCGCCGAGCTGCTGCTGATTCGCGAGGGGCGGGAGCTGGTCCACCCGAAGACCAAGGAACGGCTCGGACACATGGAGAGCGAGCTGGGTCGCGTGCTGATCGAGGAGGTCTCTGAGCGCTATTCAGTTGGAAGAGTGGTCGGCGCGAAAGGGGATGTGGCTCCCGCTGCGGGTGATCGGGTACGGATCAGCTCGGGGCGGGTCACGATCGAGCTCTTATCGCTGCTGGGCCCATCTATTGACCCGGAGGCCGAGCAGGGAGTGATCGACAGCGTGGCTCAGGCCTTGGAGCAGAGCGGCCGGTTTCGCGTGCGCCTGGCCGACCTCGCCAGGTATTGGATCCAGCAGGAAAAGATCTCTCCCGCAGCGCTGCTAAAAGACCCTGGCCTCCTGAGAGAGAAGGTGTCCAGTGACTATCTCCTGCTGCTCCTCTCGGAGGGGAGGGAGTCCCAGCGGATTACAGCGAGTCTGCTCTCCCTGCGCTCCTCGGCAACCAAGCTGACCCTTTCGCTCCCTCGAGAGCTTGCGCTCCCGAGGAGTCAGCCGGTGGCTTCACGGGGCGAGCCGCCGAGAGCTGGCGCATCAGCTCCAGCCTCCACGCTTTCGTTTTTCACCCCTGTTCAAAGCGGGTACTCGAAATCCGCCGGAAAGGAGCGGCGCGATGAGGAGCTGGCGAAGTTCGACCGCCTCTTCGTTTCGGTTGACCTGATCGTGCCGAAGAGCGACGGGATCGCCCGCGTGGTGGCGACTGACGGGGAGCGACTCTTCGTCTACCGCATGGAATCAGGCCGCCCGGCGGAAGAAATCCGCTACGCCCCGTGGAAGCGGGGGCAGGTCCTGAGCGTTCAGTTTGCCTCTCTCGGCTCGCCTGATGATATCCACGTGGTGGTGAACCAGCACATTCGCGATGTTGGAATGGCCTCGCTCGTGCTCGTCCTTCAGGAGAAGTCGCTCAAGCAGGTGGCCGAAGACACGACGAACATTCTCATCGCGGTCGACAGCGACGGCGACGGGCTGAGGGAGGCCCTGTGGGGGCAGCGCTATGATCCCCGGAGCTTCTTTCCACGTGGAGCGGTCAGGCGCCTCACCCTGCAAGGGAACCAACTGTCGGAGGCTGACGCGGTGGCGGTGCCTTCGATCTTCCGAGCGACCGGCGCGGCCATGGCCAACCTGGGGGATTCGAACGGGCGCGTGCTGGTCTTCATCGACTCTCAGCGCTTCCTCCAGATTGCGAGAGGGCGGGAGATTATCTGGAGCTCTCCCGAGCGGGTCGGCGGCGGGTATGTGTCGGCTGAGGTCCTCAAGTTCATGTCGGGTGGAACTCGCCAGACTGAACAGGTCAATTTCGAGCCTAACCTCTTCGTGGCTGACCTTGATGGGGACGGTGTGGACGAGGTGATTATTCCGAGGAATGTCTCGCCTTCGGCGCCTTTTCTGAACGTCGGGAGTTTGGGGAGCGGAGGAGGGGGGGAGGTTCTCGTGATCTACCGTGAGGGGGTGGGGTTCAGCCTGCGAGCGATCACTTCAAAGCTCTCCGGCCTGGTGAGCGGGGTTGGCCTGGCAAAAAAAGCCCCGCTCTCGCTCTTCGTTGCCGTCGCAAAAGCCAACACGCCGCCGTTCCCCGGAGGGAAGAGCCAGTTTCTCCTCTCAGAGAGCACGCAAACGGCTCGATAGAGTTCGTTATTGCCGCGGTCGCGTCATCCACGAAGAGTGGGGGTCCGGGGCCAGGGGCCTGGGGGCTTGCTAGATCAGCTTTGCTACCCCTGACCCCTAGCCCCTGTCCCCGGAACACTAATGCGACGCTTATCGGCGCGGCACGAGAACAGCCGGCCAGGCCTTCATCCAGTGACAGATGGCCTCGTTCGCGAACGCTCTTCAAGTCCTGAACGAAATCAAGGAGGCAGGAATAGTTCAGGATTATGCGATAGGCGGAGCGATGGCCCTTGTGTTCTGGACAGAGCCGATTCCCACCTATGATCTGGATGTTTTCGTTTTCCTCCCCTCGGAAGGCGGGATGATTGTGAGCCTCCAACGGATCTACGAGTGGACCGAGAGTCGAGGATATCGGACGGAGGCAGAGCACGTCATCATCAACGGGATACCTGTCCAGTTCCTTCCATCGCACAACGAGCTTTCAGATGAGGCGATCGAAACAGCGGTGAGTCTGGAGTATGAGGGAGCCCCCGTCCGTGTTGTGCGCCCGGAGTATTTAGTTGCGCTCTACCCTGGGCCCTCGGCGCGCACCCAAAAGCGGAGGGAGCGAGTCGCGGTCTGATAGAATCAAGTACCATAGATCGCCAGCTCCTCGAGCAATTGCTGGAACGCTATAACCTGACACTCTAGAGGGAACCCATGTCGAGAGGGAAAGAGAGAGCCAGGCCAACAACCGAATTGATAGCCAAGATCTATCAAGCGAAAGTCACCCTCCGTGAACAGCGGATGAGGATGTCGCTTAAGGAAAGAGTCCGCTGCGTGATCGAGCTCCAGCGTGCTTGCCTTCCGTTACTCAAGCGCCAGCGCCCTCTTGAAGCGTGGGAGCGTCCCTGGGATGTTGAGCCATAGCTACGCGCCATGCCGATAAGCGTCGCATCCATTCGTTCAGTGTTCCGGGGACAGGCGCTAGGGGTCAGGGGTCCGCAAAAGCCGATCTTGCTAGCCCCGGACTCCTGGTCCCAGACCCCCGAATTGAGTCGCACGGCGCGAGTGGATGTCAAAAACAGAGTCTGACGGCAACGTGCAGGCTTTCGGCGAACAACGGGTCTAGCGATGGCAGGAGAGCGGTGTGGCCATTAAAGCCGTCAGGGGCGTGAAGGACGTCTTCCCCCCCGAGATCGCCCGGTGGCAGAGGCTGGAGGGAACCGCGCGGCGCATCCTGGAACCTGCGGGGTACGGAGAGATCCGTCTTCCCATCTTCGAGCGCACTGAGCTCTTCGCCAGAGGGATCGGGGATGCGACCGACATCGTCCAGAAGGAGATGTACACCTTTGAGGATCGGAGCGGAGATTCGCTAACGCTTCGGCCTGAGGGGACGGCCTCGGTCGTTCGCGCCTATCTGGAGCACGGGATGACGGTCTGGCCCAAGCCGGTGCGGCTCTACTACCTTGGGCCGATGTTCCGCCACGAGCGCCCTCAGGCCGGCCGCTACCGTCAGTTCTACCAGATCGGCGCCGAACTGCTCGGCGCTGACGATCCGGTGGTGGACGCGGAAGTGATCGCGCTGTTAATGGAGGTGTTCAGGTCGCTGGGGTTGGCAGATCGGTTGGAGCTTCTGTTGAATTCGATCGGTGATGCGCAATGCCGTCCGGCCTACCGTGAGCGGCTTGCCGGCTACCTGCGCCTCCGTCTCAAGGACCTCTGCGAGGAGTGCCGGGACCGTGTCGAGCGGAACCCGCTTCGAGTGCTGGACTGTAAGAAGCCCGGCTGCGCGCCGGTGATCCGAGAGGCTCCCGAGATCACTCACCATCTCTGCGGCGACTGCCGCAGTCACTTTGAACGCGTGCAAGAGTACCTTGGCGCGCTGGCGGTGGGCTACACGCTCGCTCCTCGGTTGGTCCGAGGGCTCGACTACTACACGCGCACGACATTCGAAGTGCTGAGCCGCGACCTCGGAGCCCAGAACGCTGTGGCTGCCGGCGGCCGCTACGACGGCCTTGCAGAAGCCCTCGACGGCCCGCGGACTCCGGGAATCGGGTTCGCTGTGGGCGTGGAGCGGGTCGTCTCGCTCCTCTCCGAGCGTGAGGGCGACTCCCCTCTAAAACTCCTGCTGATCCCCTTGGGGGAAGAGGCGCTTCGCGCGCTTCTGCCGGTCTGGCTGGCGATCCATCGCCGAGGGCTTCCGGCTGAGATCGCCAGCGGAGGGCGGAAGCTGAAGGCCGAGCTTGAACGCGCCAACCGCATGCGCGCTTCCCACGTCGTCATCGTGGGAGCGGAGGAGCTGGGGACCAAGTCCGCGCTGCTCCGAGAGATGAAGAGCGGAACCCAGCAGCAGATCCCTCTTGATGGGTTGCACGACAAGCTGATGGAGAAGCTTGCCGGTGAGGGAAAGGCACGATGAGCGAGCCTCTCGGTGATTGGGTTCGAAGCCATCACTGCGGAGCGCTCAGGGCCGGGGACGTCGGCCGTGAAGTGACGCTGATGGGATGGATCTTCAGGCGGCGCGATCACGGCGGTCTGATCTTCATTGATCTTCGTGACCGCGAAGGAGTGACGCAGCTCGTCTTTAACCCGGCGGATGCCCCCGGGGCGCACGCCAGGGCCGAGCAGAGCCGCGGCGAATACGTCCTTGCAGTACGGGGCGTGGTCCGATCCCGCCCGCCGGGGACTGTCAACGCAAGCCTCCCGACAGGCGAGATCGAGATTGTGGCGAGTGAGGTGAAGATTGTCAACGAATCGAAGCCGCTCCCGTTTCCCATCGAGGACCACGTCGAAGTTGACGAGCTGACCCGGCTCACCTATCGGTACCTCGATCTGAGACGCCCGTCGATGTACCGGAACTTCGTGATCCGCGATGCTGTCTACCGGGCGACGCGCGACTATCTCCACCAGCACGGATTTCTGGAGGTGGAGACCCCGTTCCTGATCCGCACCACGCCTGAGGGGGCCCGCGACTTCCTCGTTCCGAGCCGGCTCAACCGCGGCAGCTTCTACGCGCTCGCACAGTCACCGCAGCTCTTCAAGCAGCTCCTCATGGTGGCGGGGTTCGAGCGCTACTTCCAAATCGTCCGCTGCTTCCGAGACGAGGACCTTCGAAAAGACCGCCAGCCCGAGTTCACACAGATCGACATCGAAACCTCCTTTCTTGACCGTGACGAGCTTCTCCCTTTGCTCGAAGGCATGGTCGCGCACATTCTTCACGCGGTGCGAGGCGTCGAGCTCCCCCGGCCATTTCCACGACTGACGTACGCGGACGCCATGGAGCGCTTTGGCTCTGACAAGCCCGATCTCCGCTTTTCGATGGAGCTGGCTGACCTGACTGATCTCTTCCGAGGCGGAGAGTTCCAGGCGTTCGCTCAGGTGGTTGCGGGAGGCGGTGTGGTGAAGGGCCTCCGCGTTCCGGGGGCCGGTGGCGTGAGCCGAAAAGAGGCCGACGATCTGGTCGCGACCGCAAAGAGCTGGGGAGCCAAAGGACTTGTGTGGGTCAAGGTCACTGGTCAGGCGCTCCAGTCGCCTGTGGCCAAATTCCTCGAGCCGATTCGTGAGGACCTGATCGGGAGGCTTGGGGCAGTGCCTGGTGATCTCCTCCTGCTCGTCGGCGACGCCAGGCTCACTGCGGCCAACCTGCTTGGCCGCTTCCGCGTTGAGCTGGCTCAGCGCTACGGCTTGATCCCATCGGATCGCTACGCGATCCTCTGGGTCGTTGATTTCCCCGCGTTCGAGTGGAGCGAAGAGGAGCGGCGCTGGCAGGCGATGCACCACCCGTTCACCGCGCCGCGTGATGAGGACCTTCCGCTCCTCGACAGCGATCCGGCGTCTGTCTTGGCGAAGGCGTATGATCTGGTTCTCGACGGCCAGGAGATCGCTGGAGGGAGCATCCGAATTTATCAACAGGGGATTCAGCAGAAGGTCTTCGACCTGCTTGGGATCACCAAAGACGAGGCGCGGGCGAAGTTTGGATTTCTGCTCGATGCGCTGGAGTTTGGTGCTCCTCCCATGGGCGGGATTGCGTTCGGCCTTGATCGCCTTGTCGCTATTCTCGCCGGCGAGGAGTCGATCCGAGACGTCATCGCGTTTCCAAAGACCCAGAAAGGAATCTGTCCGCTCACCGATGCTCCAGCCCCCGCTGACCCGAGGCAGCTTGATGAGCTGGGCATTCGGCTTGTCGAGGAGCCGTGATCTCTACCGCCGTGGCGAGAAGCGTCGCCGGCTCAGTGTTCCGGGGACAGGGGCTAGGGGCCCGGGGTCCGCAAAGGCTGATCGAGCAAGCCCCCGGCCCCTGGCCCCAGACCCCGAATTCGCTGGCTTCTCGAAACGTGCAAATGTTGGGCGAACAAGCAATCCAGTGAAATTGACAGTGAGCAGGGGGCGTGCTATTGGTAGATCGATTACGTGATCCCCCAAAAACAACGACCCATCCTCACTCCGTTCAAACGAGGCGACGCCGCGCGCGCGGGTGTACCGGAGAGTATCGCGCGTTTGTGCGAAGCCGACCTTGCGAGTGCCTGACCTGATCGTGACTCGTCGGATACTCCTCGCCCCAGCCGCTGATCAGCTCTCCCTCCTCGGCCGCAATGACGAGCACTTGAGACTGCTCGAATCCCAGCTCGGATTGAAGATCGTGGCCCGCGGCAACGAGGTAATCCTGGAGGGGAGCGATGAGCAGGTGGCGAAAGCCGAGCGCCTGCTCGGCGAGATGCAGGCGCTGGTGCAATCAGGCGCTCCGCTTGCCAATCAGGAGGTGAAGTCCGCGCTGCGCATTCTGGCCGATGACCCCCAGGCCGATCTGACAGGGATCCTTCGCGATGCGATCCAGGTCCCGTCCCGGAAAAAGCTGATCACGGCGAAGAGCGTCAACCAGAAGCGCTATCTCGACGCGATCCGCCAGAACGACATCGTCATGGCGATCGGCGTGGCCGGCACCGGGAAGTCATTCTTGGGTGTGGCCATGGCGGTCTCAACGCTGATGAAGCGAGAGGTTTCCCGAATTGTCCTCACGCGCCCTGCGGTCGAGGCTGGTGAGCGCCTG
>DATEAO010000478.1:0-12798 GCA_035288345.1 Candidatus Methylomirabilota bacterium
GTGTCTCAACGATCGAAGCCACCTCCACAGCGACTGCCGCCGAGCAGGCGCGGGGCGATCGCTCCGTGGCGGCCATCGCAGGGGAGCTGGCGGCCCGGCTCTATGAGCTGCCGATCCTCTGCCGCCGGATTGAGGACAACCCGGTGAACTCCACACGGTTTTTGATCTTGGGCACTCGCTCCATGCCCCCGTCCGGGAAGGACAAGACCTCCGCGCTCTGCTCGGTCCGAGATGAGGTGGGGGCGTTGTACCGCATGCTTGAGCCCTTCGCCCGCCAGGGGATCAGTCTCACCAAGATCGAGTCGCGGCCCACCAAGTCGCGGCCGTGGGAGTACGTCTTCTTCCTGGACTTCGAGGGGCACTACGATCACCCGGCGGTCAAGACCGTCCTGGCCGATCTTGCACAGCACTGTTCCTTTCTGAAGGTGCTTGGTTCTTATCCTGTGTCGTCTGGCACACGCGAAGGAGCGATTTGATGAGCGTCCCGTGGGAAAGTTTGGCGAACCAACATATCCTGGGCATCGATCCCTACGAGCCGGGTAAGCCGGTTGAGGAGCTGGAGCGCGAGTTGGGCATCACCGGCGCGATCAAGCTCGCCTCCAACGAAAACCCCTTCCCGCCATCTGAGCGCGTGCGGCAGGCCATTCTCGAGGCCGTTGAAAACCTGAACCGCTACCCGGAGGGGAGCGGCCATTATCTCCGCCACGCGCTGGCCAAGCGCCACGGCGTGGGGGCTGACGCCATTGTGCTGGGGAACGGCTCAAACGAGCTGATCGAGCTGATCGTCCGCTCGTTCCTCAAGCCCGGCGAGGAGGCGGTGATTCCGCATCCGTCGTTTGTCGTGTATCCGATGATCGTGCAGGCGGCCGGTGGAATTCGGGTGGTGGTGACGCTCAAGGATTACCGGATCGATCTCGAAGCCATGGCCCGCGCGGTCACTGATACGACCAAGCTTGTCTTCATCGCGAACCCCAACAACCCGACCGCGACCATCGTCACCGCCGAGGAGGTGGACGCATTCATGCGGCACCTCCCCGACAAGGTCGTCGTGATCTTCGACGAGGCGTATGTCGAGTTCGCCCAGGGCCCGGACTTTCCTGACACCATCGAGATGGTGCGCCAGGGGCGGAAGGTATTCGTGCTCCGCACCTTTTCCAAAGCGGCCAGCCTGGCCGGGCTCCGAGTCGGTTACGCGATCGCTGACCCTGACGCCATCGCGCTCTGCCATCGCATTCGACAGCCCTTCAACGTGAACTCGCTTGGCCAGGTCGCGGCGTTGGCGGCGCTGGAGGATGAGGCGCACACCGAAGAGATCCTGCTCGTGATCCAGGCGGGGAAGAAGTACCTCTATCAGGAGTTCTCCTCTCTGGGCCTGAAGTCCGTGCCGTCTCGCGCCAACTTCATCCTGGTTGACGTGGGGCAGAACGCGATGGCGCTCTATCAGCGGCTGCTGCGCGAAGGCGTGATCGTGAGGCCGATGACAAGCTTCGGGATGGAGAACGCGCTCAGGATCACTGTCGGGGCGCCAGAAGAAAACCGGCGGCTGATCAAAGCGCTCAAGAAGTGTCTGAAGGGAAGCGGATGACCGCCACCATCGATCACTGCGCGATCGTCGGCCTCGGCCTGCTCGGCGGATCGATCGCCAAGGCGGCGAAGTCCCGTGGCGTGGTTGGCCGGGTGACCGCGGTTGGCCGGCGTCCGGAGATTTTGGAGCAAGCCCGCCAGGATGGGTGTGTCGATGCGTGGACGCTCGATCTCCGGGAAGGGTGCGCGGAGGCTGATCTGGTGATCCTCGCCACTCCGGTCGCGACGATCGAGACGCTGCTTCACGGTGTGTGGGACGCGGCGGGGGATGAGACGTTGATCACGGACGTGGGAAGTGTCAAGGGCAGTGTCGTTGACGCGGCCGAGAAGCTGGCCGCTCGTCGTCCCCTCGCGTTTGTCGGCGCTCATCCCATGGCCGGCTCTGAGCAGAGCGGGTACCGAGCGTCGCGGCCTGACCTTTTCAACCACGCCCTCGTGATCCTCACGCCGACCGAGCGCACGCCGCTCTGGGCGCTCAAGCGGCTGACCGAGTTCTGGGAGCGCCTGGGAGCGCGAGTCGCCTCAATCGCTCCGGAGGCGCACGACCGGATCGTGGCGCACGTGAGCCATCTCCCGCACCTGATTGCGTACGCCCTGGTGGACGCGATCGCAAAAGCGCCGGACTCAACACTGGATTTTGCCGCGCAGGGGTTCAAGGACACCACTCGAATCGCCGCGTCTGACCCCGAGCTCTGGCGCGAGATCTTCACCGTGAATCGTCCGGCGCTCCTGGAGTCCCTGGCCAAATTTCGCCAGAGCCTTGATGAGCTTGAGCACCTGTTGAGAGAAGAGAAGCAGACCGCGCTCGGTCACGCGCTCGCCCGCATTCAGCAGATCAGGATGGAGCTTCAGTGAAGGCGGTTGTCACCCCGGCCCGATCGCTTCAAGGCCGCCTGACAGTCCCGGGGGACAAGTCGATCTCGCATCGAGCGCTGCTGTGTGGCGCGCTCGCACGGGGCCGGAGTGAGGTCATCGGGTGTCTTGAAAGCGAGGACTGCCTCAACACCCTGCGCGCGCTGGAAGGCCTGGGGGTCGAGGCGACCCGAAAAGGCGCCGGCCACTACTTCATTCACGGTGTTGATCTGCATGGCTTCCTGGAGCCTGGCAACGTGCTGGAGTGCGGGAACTCAGGGACCACGGCGCGACTGCTTTTGGGCATCCTCGCGGGACAACCGTTCACCGCGCTCCTGAACGGCGATGAATCGCTGAGACGGCGGCCGATGAACCGGGTGGTTGACCCGCTCCGCTCAATGGGCGCCACCGTGATGGGGCGCCAGAACGGCCATCGCCTGCCGTTGGCCATCCTGGGCAGGAATCCGCTCCGCTCCATCAATTATCAGTTGCCGGTGGCCTCTGCCCAGGTAAAGTCTTCTCTCCTCTTTGCCGGGCTCTTTGCCGACGGGCCTGTCACAGTGGAGGAGCCTGCTCAGAGCCGCGACCACACCGAGCGAATGCTCGAAGCATTCGGAGCCGCGCTTCAGCGTCACGGGCTCGCGGTCACGATAGAGCCGGGAAGACCGCTTCAGGGCCAGACCTTGAAAATCCCGGGCGATCTCTCCTCCGCCGCGTTCTTCCTTGTGGCGGCCCTGATTGTTCCTGACTCGGATGTCACGATCGATTCCGTTGGGCTGAATCCGACACGCGCCGGGCTCCTCGATGTGTTGAGAGAGATGGGGGGCGAAACGGCTGTGACCACGTATGAAGAGGCAGGAGAGCCGTGGGGGGCAGTCAGGCTCAGGTCGAGCCAGCTCCGCGGCGTGTCTGTGGGCGGAGCACTCATCCCCCGGCTGATCGACGAATTCCCGATCCTCGCGCTGGCTGCGGCGCGCGCGGATGGCGTCACCGAGGTGCGCGACGCTCAAGAGCTGAGGGTGAAGGAGTCCGATCGAATCCGGGCGCTCACCGAAGAGCTCGGCAAGTTGGGCGCCCAGATTGAAGAACTCGAAGACGGCTTCAGAATTCGAGGGGGAACGAAGCTCAACGGCGCAACAGTGTCGAGCTGGGGAGACCACCGGATGGCGATGGCGCTTATCACTGCCGGCCTCGTGGCTGAGGGCCAGACCGTGGTGGAGGGGATCGAGTGCATCCAGACCTCGTACCCCGACTTCTTCGAGGCGCTGCGATCGCTGACCGGCGGCCCGTGCGTGAGGCTCGAGCCATAATGAGAGAGCCGGTGGTGACGATCGACGGCCCGGCTGGCGCAGGGAAGAGCACCGTGGCGCGCTGCCTGGCCAAGCGCTTGGGTTACCGATATCTCGAGACCGGGGCCATGTATCGAGCCCTGGCGTGGGCGCTCCGAGAAAAAGGGGTTCGATCAGAAGACGAGCCAGAGCTCCCCGCGCTGGCTGAGTCCGTGACGGTTGACGTTGAGGCGGATGGCCGGGTCAGGGTCAATGGCAAGGATGTGACCGACCAGATCCGCCAACCCGGCATGGACCAGTGGTCGTCAAGGCTTTCGCAAGTATCGGCAGTGCGCGCGGTGCTGACACGGCTCCAGCGCGCGATGGCTCAAACGGGACGCGTGGTGTTGGAGGGGCGCGACACCGGAAGCGTGGTGATGCCTGACGCCGAGGTGAAGTTTTACCTCGACGCCACACTCGAAGAGCGAGCGCGACGCCGCCTCCGAGACCTGGCGAGCTTGGTCGGAGCCACGGCCTCCCTTGGGGAAATGATGAGGGAGCTGGAGGAGCGGGATAGCGCTGACCGGTCGAGGGCGATCGCGCCGCTCGTGAAACCCGAGGACGCCCACGAGATAGATTCCACCACCATGACAATTGAAGACGTGGTAGAGTTCATGGGCAAAGAAGTCGAGAGAATCCGATGCTCTATACGCTCCTGAGGGCCCTGGCGGCTGGGATCCTCAAATGCTGGTGCCGGCTGAGGGTCGAAGGCCAAGAGCGCGTTCCGAGTATAGGGCCCGTGCTTCTCGCGGCAAACCACACGAGTCTCCTGGACCCTCCGGCGGTCGGGGCAGCGACGCACCGACGGCTTTTTTATATGGCCAAGGCCGAGCTCTTTCGGATCCCGTTGTTCGGCGCGCTGATTCGGGCTGTCAACGCCAGACCGGTCCGTCGTGAAGGGAGCGACCCCGCCGCGCTGCGTCTAGCGGTCGGCCTGCTGCGAGAGGGGAAAGCCCTCCTGGTCTTCCCTGAGGGGACCCGAGGAGTGGAAGGTCTGTTGGGACCGGCGAAGGCGGGGCTGGGAATGCTGGCGCTCCTGAGCGAGGCCCCGGTGATCCCGACCTTCATAGAGGGGACCGGGCGCGCGCTCCCTCGCGGGCGTATGTTTCCCCGTCCGGCACGCGTGCGAGTGGTCTTCGGCCCGCCGCTGCAATTCAAGCGGCGCAAGACGCGGGAAGACAAGGCGGCCTATCAGGCGGTCAGCGATGAGATCATGAACGCCATCGCGGCGCTCGGCGCCAGCTCAACAGCCGAGTCAACGGTTGGCTTACGGCAGCGCGGGCGGGCGTGAGCCTCTTCGTTCCGGGCGCGGGCTCTGCCCGCGCAAGCTCAGGGGTGGGCGTGGCGAACCCCGGCTTGTAAGCAAAGGGTGTGCTCGGACGTGAGCGCGGGCGTGGCGCCCCCCGGTCTACACGCAAGGCTCTGCCCGCACGTGAGCACGGGCGGGCGATAGCCCGGGCGCCCGGGCTGCAATGAGTGCGTACGACCTCTCGCTCGGGAGATCCCGACGAGTGATTTTCGTGTAAGGAGGACCAGGTGAATGGAGAAGGATGAGAGGGCAGTTCGAACCCCCGCAGAGCTCCGGGGCCGGAGACGCGGGGAGGGGGAAGGGGAAAAGGAGGTGGGAGCGACCGCCAACCCCCGCACGCTCGGTGACGATGAGACATGGGAGCTCTATCAGCGAAGCCTTACCGACTTTGATGAGGGAGAGCTTCTTAGGGGGCACATCGTCCAGGTCACGAATAGCGAGGTGTTGGTGGATGTCGGGTACAAGAGCGAGGGGATGATCCCGATTGAAGAGTTCTGGCGCGCAGGGGTGCAGCCCAAGATCGGCGACGAGATTGAGGTCTTCCTTGAGAGCAAGGAAGACGCGGAAGGCGTGATTGTTCTCTCCAAAGAGAAAGCTGACAAGATCAAGGTCTGGGATGTTATCTCCGCGGCCTACGACAAAGGGACCCCTCTGGACGGAAAGGTGGTCGAGGTCGTCAAAGGCGGATTGGCGGTTGACGTCGGGGTGAAAGCCTTTCTTCCCGGATCACAGGTGGATTTGAGACCGTTGAAGAATTTGAATAGCCTGCTCGGGCAGCAGATCAGGGCCAAAGTGATCAAGCTCAATCGGCGGCGGGGCAACGTGGTGCTGTCGCGACGCGCGGTGCTCGAGGAGGAGCGACTCGAAAAGCGCAACCACACGCTCGCGGTGCTCCATGAGGACATGGCCTGCCAGGGCGTGGTGAAAAACATCACGGACTACGGCGCGTTCATCGACCTCGGCGGGATCGACGGGCTCTTGCACGTCACTGACATGTCGTGGGGCCGGATCGGCCACCCATCAGAGATCTTCCAGGTCGGGGATCAGGTTGAGGTCACCGTGCTCCATTTCGATCGGGAAACCGGTCGGGTCTCCCTGGGATACAAGCAGAAGAGCCAGGACCCGTGGGAGAGTGTCGAGCAGAAATACGCTCCGGGCACAAAGGTGGTTGGGCGCGTGGTAAGCCTGACCAACTACGGGGCGTTCGTGGAGTTGGAGCCGGGAGTGGAAGGGCTGGTCCATGTCTCCGAGATGTCCTGGACCCGTCGCGTTCGCCATCCATCGAAAATCGTCAATGTTGGAGATCAGGTCGAGGTCCTCGTGCTCGACATCAATAAAGGCGCCAAGCGAATCTCTCTCGGGATGAAGCAGGTCGAGCCGGATCCGTGGGCGACGATCGAAGAGCGCTACAGCCCCGGGATGCGGGTGCAAGGGAAGGTGCGAAACCTCACCGATTTCGGCGCGTTCATCGAGCTTGAGCCCGGCGTGGACGGCTTGCTGCACATCTCCGACATGTCCTGGACGCGGAACATCGCTCACCCCTCGGAGGTCCTCAAGAAAGGGCAGCAGATCGAATCAGTCGTGCTTTCCGTGGACCGCGAAGCCAAGCGCATCTCTCTCGGTCTCAAACAGATCCAGCCGGACCCCTGGGAGATGGCTGAAGAGAAGTACGTGGTGGGGTCTCGGGTCAAGGGGAAGGTCGTGCGCCTCACGGACTTCGGCGCGTTCGTGGAACTGGAGCCCGGGGTGGACGGTCTCCTGCATGTCTCTCAGATGTCCTCGCGCCAAAACGTCCGTCCCGAGGAGATCGTGAGCGTGGGGGATGAGCTGACCTTGAAAGTGATCCGCGTGGACAGCAAGGAGCGCCGCATCGGGCTCTCGCTCCGCGAGCTTGAATCCGAAGAACGCGAGTCTTCACACCGACCGAGACGCCGCCCTGGCAGCTACGACGAAGACGACGACGAATGACGCCTCGTGAAAAGTCACAGTCGATCTCACCAGCCTGCACAAGCTCGACATTGACTTGCGGGGAGCGCGGGCGCGGCGCAGTGCAAGCAGAACGCTCTGAACGCACGCGGGCACGGGCGGGCGACAGCCCGGGCGCCCGTGCTGCAATCTGATGGCAGGCCGGGGACGCACTGTTCTGATTGCCCTGGGGATCACCGCGGGGGTCCTCGTGTTTTTCTTCGGAAGTGTCCTCCTCTTCCTGTCCTTCCTGGGGGATGGCGGAGGGTTCCCGGGAGGGCAGCGCGTTGCGCTGATCGAAGTCGAGGGGGTCATTCTCAGCGGAGATGAAATCGTCCGCGAGCTGAAAGAGCATCTGGACAACGCCGCGGTTCGCGCGGTCGTAGTCCGCATCAATAGCCCCGGCGGGGTGGTGGCCCCCACACAGGAGATCTATCAGCAGATCCGAAAGGTGCGCGAGCGAGGAAAGCCGGTGGTCGCCTCGCTCGGCTCAGTCGCGGCTTCAGGCGGCTACTACATCGCGGCAGCCTGCGACCGGATCTACGCGAACCCCGGGAGTCTCACCGGCTCCATCGGCGTGGTGATGCAGCTGGCCAATCTGGAAGGCGTGTTGAAGAAGATCGGGGTTGAATACGTGGTGGTGAAGGCCGGGCGACACAAGGACATTGGGAATTTCTCCAGGACCATGACGCCTGAGGAGCGCAAGATCCTCCAGGATCTCCTTGATGATGTGCATGGTCAATTCGTGAACGCGGTGGCTGAGGGTCGTCGACTGGATCGATCAGAAGTGCTGGGCTTTGCGGATGGACGGATCTTTTCCGGGCAACAGGCGAAAGATCTAAAGATGGTCGATGCGCTCGGGGGCCTGGAAGAGGCCATTGACGCGGCGGCGAAGCTCGGCGGGATCGTTGGACGGCCAAAGATTCTTTATCCCAGGAAACGCTTCTCGGTTTTTGACTTGATGAAGAACAAGCTGGGACTCGGCGCTGCGCCATTTGCGTTTCCGGTCTTCAGCGCCCCGCTTTACTTGATGGAGTAGGTGTGTGTTGTGAGCTACCTCGGCTCTCCGCCACACCCAATCATCTCAAGAGGTTTATCAGCTCGTGTCATCCAACGATCTGAAACTTATCCTCTATTCATCAAAGCCACCTCGCCTGTCCCGGCACGAGGTCCGTGCGAGCGGTGCAAGGTAAGTGGTCCGCAAGTAAGAGTTTCTCGCGCCAACTTTTGGGAGCGTTGCGGAACCGATATCCCCAAAGACCGATGAAGCGTTCTAACTCCGCAAGGTACTTGACAATCTTGTCGCGCCCTGTTAGCTTGTTGGGCGGTTCCTCAGGGGGCTGAGCCAGGACGGGCAACGACCGGGCATCCTAAACATAATTGGAGTTGGAATGATGACAAAGGCTGACATTATCGACGAAGTGGCGAAGGTCCTGAATCTCACCAAGAAAGAGACCGAAACCATCGTGAATACCATCTTCGATAACATCAGCGATGCCTTGGTCAAGGGCGATAAGGTCGAGCTGCGAGGCTTTGGCAGCTTTCGGATCCGTCACCGAAACCCCCGAAAGGGGAGAAACCCGAAGACCGGCGCCGCGGTCAGCGTCCCGGAAAAGCGCGTTCCATTTTTCAAAGTGGGCAAACAGCTTCGCGAGTTGGTCAACTCGTGATCGTCCCTTCGCGACGAAAATCCGCTTCGGTCTCACTTTAACCGTTCCCCTGTGGATCGCCTCTGGGCTCCCTGGCGGATGGCTTACGTGACCGCCCACTCAGAAGGCGGCTGCCTCTTCTGCGAGAAGCTCCTCGAGCACGCTGACCGAAAGAACCTGATCCTCTGTCGTCGTCCGCTCGGCTTTGCAATTCTGAACGCGTTCCCCTACTCGGCCGGACACGTGATGGTCGTGCCGAATCGCCATGTTGCGGAGTTCAACCACCTCACGTCCGATGAGCTGCTCGAGATCATGCCGCTGGCCCAGGACGTGATCCGCGCGATCACAAAAGCCTATCAGCCCGAGGGGTTCAACCTGGGAATGAACCTGGGCCGGGCTGCCGGCGCCGGTATTGACGGGCACCTGCACCTGCACGTCGTGCCTCGGTGGAGCGGAGACACGAACTTCATGCCCATCGTGGGGCAGGTCAAGGTGATGCCCGAGAGTCTTGAGGCCACGTTCGACAAACTTTTCCCTCACCTCGACTGAGTGATGTCAGAGATTTCGGGGATTGGGGTTCGGGGCTCGGGATCTCAAAGAGCGTCATGACCACGCCTGAACTCACGCCCATGATGCGGCAGTACCGGGCGCTGAAGCAGCGCTTTCCGGATCACATTCTGCTCTTCAGGCTCGGCGACTTCTACGAGATGTTCTTTGAGGACGCGGAACTCGGCGCCCGCACGCTCCAGATCGCGCTCACCTCGCGACAGAAGGGCGAAGGCCGGGTCCCCATGGCCGGCATTCCTCATCATGCGGCGGAAGGCTACATCGGCCGCCTGCTCCAGGCCGGGATCAAGGTGGCCATCTCCGAGCAGATGGAGAGTCCAGAGAAAGGGAAAGCGCTCCTCAAGCGCGAAGTCGTGCGGGTCCTGACTCCGGGGACCGTGACGGACGCGGCGTTCCTCGATCGGACACGAAACAACTTTCTCCTCTCACTCTGGGTGGCTCGAGAAGGGATCGGCGCCGCGCTCGTAGACATCGGCACCGCCGAGTTCTGGGTGGGCGAGGACGCCGGGAAATCGCAGGCGTTTGTCGACGCTCTCCTCCTGCGCCAGCCCGTGGAGGTGTTGGCGCCATCCACGCTCCCCCAAGACGCTCCTCTGCTCAAGCGGCTCAGCGAGGACGGCACGACCATCACGGCTCGGGATCCTGCGACGTACCAGTTGAGGTCGGGGCAAGAGCTTCTCTGCCACCACTTTCAGGTCCAGGACCTTGCCGGGTTCGGCCTCGGCGGGATGACCTGGGGGATTCAGGCCGCGGCGAGCGCCCTCCTCTATCTGAAGGAGACCCAGGGTGACGCGCTTCCCCATCTGACGCGGCTCCAGCGCCTCCAGACCCATGACGCGATGGTCCTCGATGAAACTGCGGTCAGGACCCTGGAGCTCACCGAGACCGTTCATGACCGATCGACCCGTGGATCACTCTACGACGTCCTGAACCAGTCCCTCACCCCGATGGGAGCGCGCCTTCTCAGGCAATGGCTCCTTCGCCCGCTTCTCGATGCCAAAGAGGTCAGCGCGAGGCAAGACGCTATCGCTGAGCTGATCGATGCTCCGTCGGAACGAGATCAACTCAGACGCGAGCTTGGCGCGATTGGAGATCTCGAGCGGCTCACGAGCCGCGTCTCCATCGGTCTCGCTCATGCCCGGGACCTGATCGGACTCAGGGAATCACTCCGCGCGCTCCCAGAGCTCAAGAGCGTGGTGAGCCGCCGCCACAGCACGCTGCTTCAAGAGAGTGCGGCAGCGCTCGTTGACCTTGCGCCGCTTCAATCGCTCCTCGACGACGCGCTGGAGGACGATCCCCCTGTGGCGCTCCATGGTGGCAGGTTGATTCGCGAAAGCTTCGACCAGGCTCTGGCTGATCTGAAGCGCGAGGCGCGGGAGGCGCGTGCCTGGATCGCCGGGCTCGAGGCCCGCGAGCGACGACAGACAGGGATCCAATCGCTGAAGGTCCGCTTCAACCGGGTCTTCGGGTACGGGATCGAGGTGTCAAAAGCAAACCTCTCCATGGTGCCCCCTCACTATCTCAGGCGCCAAACCCTGTCGGGGGGTGAGCGCTTCATCACCCCGGAGCTCAAAGAGTACGAAGCCAAGGTGCTGGGCGCGGAGGAGCGGGTGCGCCAGCTCGAGCTGGAGATTTTCGAGAACGTCCGCGCGAGTGTCGCAAAGGAAGCGCTCACCCTGCTTCGCGCCGCGCGGGCGGTGGCCCTGCTCGACTGCCTGCAGAGCCTCGCTGAAGTCGCAGCAAGCCGTGGTTATGTCAGACCACTGATCAGCGACGATGGGGTGATCGAGATTCTGGAGGGGCGTCACCCGGTCCTTGAGGCTCTGAGCGACCGCCCGTTCATCCCGAACGATTGCTTGCTCGATGGCCAATCCATGCAGTGCATGATCCTCACCGGCCCGAACATGGCTGGGAAATCCACCTTCATGCGTCAAGTGGCGTTGATCGTGCTGCTCGCTCAGGTCGGGTCGTTCGTCCCGGCTCGGGAGGCCCGAATCTCGGTGGTGGACCGGATCTTCACAAGGGTCGGCGCCATGGACAACCTCGCGAAAGGGCAGAGCACGTTTCTGGTTGAGATGATGGAAACAGCAAACATCCTGCACAACGCCACGGCGAAGAGCCTGGTCCTGCTTGATGAGGTGGGCAGGGGAACCTCGACCTTCGACGGGTTGGCCATTGCGTGGGCGGTGGTGGAACATCTCCACGACTCTTGTCCCGGGGCGAAAATCCTCTTTGCCACCCATTACCACGAGCTGACCCAACTGGCTGATCGCCTGCACGCCGTGAAGAACTTCCACGTGGCAGTCAGGGAGTGGAACGATGAGGTTGTCTTCCTTCACAAAGTCAGGCCAGGGGGAACTGACCGCAGCTACGGCATCCAGGTGGCGAGACTGGCCGGGCTCCCCCGGCCAGTGATCACGCGCGCCAAGGCGCTCCTGAGCCAGCTCGAGGTGGGAGATCTGTTAGGGCGACGTGACCCGAAGAGTGAGGCGCCGGCCCAACTCGGGCTGTTCTCGCCTCTGCCTCACCCAGTCATTGACGAGCTCGCAAAGCTCAACCTTGAAGAGATGACCCCGCTTCAAGCTCTCACGCTTCTGGCCGAGTGGCAGACCAAGCTCAAAGAAAGCTCGTGAGTCGAATTCGGGTTCTCCCGGACCACGTGGTGAACAAGATCGCTGCCGGCGAGGTGGTGGAGCGCCCGGCCTCGGTGGTCAAAGAGCTCCTCGAAAACTCCATCGACGCTGGCGCCACCCGGGTCACGATCGATCTCAAGGAGTCAGGACGGCAACTGATCCGCGTCTCGGACAACGGGTGCGGGATGGCGCGGGAAGAGATCGCCCTGGCGCTCCAGCGTCATGCGACGTCAAAGATCTCCTCTGACGCTGATCTCTTGAGCATCCGGTCTCTGGGGTTCAGAGGGGAAGCGTTGCCCGCGATCTTTTCAGTGAGCCGGCTGACGCTCTTCTCAAACGCCTCAGAGACATCAACCGGGACCATGGTCCGAGGAGAGGGAGGAACGATCGACGCTATTCTGGAGGCCGACTGCCCGCCCGGAACGAGTGTGGAGATCTCCGATCTCTTCTTCAACACGCCGGCGCGACTCAGATTCCTCAAACAGCCCCAGACCGAACTGGCCGCGAGCCTCAAGCTCATCACCCAACTGGCGCTGGCTCACCCCTTCATCCACGTGCGCGTGACCCACGACGCGAAGAGTCTGCTCAACAGCCCGGCTGCGAACTCTTTGAGGGACCGGATCGGCACGATCTACGGATTCGATCTTGCCCAGAAGCTCCTCGAGCTCTTCGGGCAGGGGAAAGGCGTGACGATCCGAGGGCTGATCGCTCCGCCGGCCCTGACACGCCGGCACCGTGACGACATGGTCACGATTGTCAATGGCCGCCCGGCCAAAGACAACCTGCTCACCCAGGCGCTCATCGAAGCGTATCGTCCGCTCCTTCCACGCGATCAATTCCCGTTTTCAGTGATCACGATCGACGTGGACCCCGAGGAGCTGGACGTGAACGTGCATCCCACCAAGGCATGG
>DATEAO010000479.1:0-5299 GCA_035288345.1 Candidatus Methylomirabilota bacterium
GGCTGGCCTCAGAGGCGCAGATGACGCGCGAGGCCGAGCAGCGCTGGTCCACGACGGCGACGGCGCGCGCGAGGCCCCCCGACATCGACGGCCGCCCCGCGCCTCCAGTGGTACGGGCTCAGACCTACTCACCGCCCGCACGCCGGACGGAATCGACGCCGCGCTCGCGCAGCTATGATGACTCCTCCTCATCCTCGACCTATCGCGGCTCGCGCATCGACTTCGATTCGATCCGCAGCCGGATCAATCGCATCACCGGCGGAGGATTCTGAGGGGGGCGCGGCTAGCGTGCTTACCCCATGCTCTCGTCCCGCATCCGGAAAGGCACTGGCACCATATCTCGGATGCGGTCGCGGTGGGGGTGTTGCCAGGTCACTGGTCCGGTTCCTTCTGGAGGCACATATCCGAACGAAGCTCGAATTGGTTATCCGGTACCTCCGGATTGCAGCCTCGGCTGCCCTCAAAGATCCGGGGTCGGACGAACAGGCGAAGAAGTTGAAGTCCTGGATGGATCCGCTCGACAAGTTGCAGCGGGCGCTTTTTCAGTTGGAAGCAGCGGAGCGCGATTGTCGCCAGGGCTCCGTGGTTGCCGGTCGCCATTGCCTTGGCGACGCCCCTTCTTGCCCAGTTGACCGGGGTTGGATCTCCCCAGCCCGAAAGCCGCCGTCCAGTCGGCCATAGGGGGTGTCCAATCTTCGGGATCGCTGCGCTCCCTCATCCTGCTCGGAATCATACTCGTTGAGCTAATGGTAACGCGACACCCGAGATCGGCACACCACCCACGTCCACTACTCAAGCCAACGAACGGAGGAACCTGCTATGGCAACTGTTGTCTGGAATCCCCCACAGCCCCCCTTTTGGGGGAAGCAGAATACTCGACCATTTGACGCGACCGGATCAGCCAGAACTGGGGTCGTCTGCATCAGCGGAGATCCCAGAACCGCGAAGCCCCGGCCAACTTTTCGGCGAAGCCGAGGTAACCGTTACGTCCCCCAGGGGTATCGCGCTCGCTCGGGTGAAGAGAGCGGCGAGCTTCCCCTTCAGCATTGGGGAGGCCACGGGTAACACTTCACGCGGCATGATATCGCTTTCTCTTACGACGGCTGGCGAAATGGCCGCGCAGGTGGGGATAGGGCGCCGGAACCAGAATCCAGTCCCTTTGAGCTCGCGGGTCGTCGCCGGCTACAGCGTCTACGCCGCTATCCATCGGATGGACACATTTGAGAAGCTCTACCGATTCGCGGCGACGGACTTCAAGAGTCTTAATTCACCGACGTTCGTGATACTGGGTCACCCCGGCGCATGGACACCGCAACAAGTACCTCCCAGTAGAGACTTCTCCGACTTTTCCCCAACGAACACGGAGTTAATCGCTTTCAATACGGAAGGGCAATACGTGCTTACGATGGCGCTCGAGCTATGGACGAGTGGCTTCGCCGACCAGGCTGATCAGTACGTGACCGAGGCCACCGGGAAGTCTCGAATCGCCACGCAGGCACCGTTCCACGTCACAATCAACGTTATGTAATTCTTCACCTAAGTCCGACTACTGACTTGCTCTGGCTCAGGACCAAAGTGACGCGGGGACCAGGGCGAGGTCGAAAAAGGGCGGGAGGGAGACGGCGACGGACCCGGCCGCGCGCATGACAAGCTGGTACTCACCTTCGGACAGGCTATAGGCTTCGATGGCGCGAGACTCGGGATCGACAATCCAGTAGTACGGCACACCATAGCGGCGGTAGAGCTGGCGCTTCGCGTTGCGGTCAATCAGCGTTGTGGACGGAGAGAGGATCTCCACGACCAACGTCGGCGCCCCTTCGATTCCCCGGCCGCTCACGAGTGAGAGTCGGGCCGCGTCCAGATAGATCAGGTCGGGCTGAACGATGGTTGTCTCGCCCAGAATGCAGTCGATGGGGGCGAAGAATACCTCGCCCAACCCGCGAGCCTTCACGTGCTGTCGAAGGATTTCGTTCAGGTTTCCAAGGATCCTCTGGTGCTGTGGGCTGGGCGCGGGGGTCACGGACAGCTCTCCCTCGTGAATCTCATACCGGCGACCGTCCGCTGGGAGGACCTCATAATCCTTATACGTGAGAATAACGCGCTGGGTTACCATGAGCCACCATCCTTGGCTCCGATTCTACGCATTCCTTAAGGGGACGTCAATGAAACGGCCGACGCCGGGTAGCGAAGCAGCCACGGGGTCAGACCCCACAATTTGCAAGTTTATACCAGACCGCCCACGTAATAGTGGGGGTTACTCCCTCGATTCTCCGCCGATAGGCAGCGAACGGAGGCGAATTCGTGTCTCTTCAAGTACAACTACTGCCCCTTGTTCGAGCGGTTCTGCGATGTTGGGAAGGTTCGCCAGCAAAAGCGTGAGCTGCGCGCTGGGTCTTCGCTGAGAGGCTCTTCGAAAGAGAACTACCGAGGGCTTGGTCTCGTGCTGCAGCGCCAAAAGAGTTCCAAAATCCGTGTCGGCGGATACGATGACGCGATCTTCACGAGCCGCCCGGTTGAAGATCTCCTGATCGTCCGCTCGCTGCATCCCGTAGTCCCGCACATGGACCGCATCATGGCCGGCACGTCGCAATCCTTCACAGATCAGAGGTGATAATGCATTGTCGACGAGGAATTTCACTGATTGCTGACGAGCGGAAGTTCCCGTTCCCGCAGGGTTTCAGCTGCGTACCGCAGCGCTTCACGAATGTCCTCGAGTTCGAGGTCAGGGAATGCCTTAAGAATATTAGGCTCGGTCATTCCATCAGCTACCATCCCGACGACAGTTGCGACCGGAATCCGCAGCCCACGGATACAAGGCGTACCCCCCATCTGCTTCGCGTTCACGGTAATGCGAGTGAACTTCATGACATCTGCCCTCCAAGAGTGAAGTGCCGATCAACGACTGCAGGTCAGGTACTAATTAATTAGAATCCCATCCTCAACAGAAATGCCACTCCGCTCATCAATCATGCTCTAGAAGATAGCTCATCCTACCTAGGAACAGGTTGGAATTGCAAGCGGGGGAGTACGGGTACAGCGAGAAGATAAGGGCATGTGAAGGGGCTGTCAAGGAGAAACCTGAGGAGTGCTGGACAGCGACAGGCATGGAGGTGAAGCGGTGGGGTTGTCAGGCGCGAGGGTTCGGGAGATCGAGGTGGCTGAAGAGCTCCGCAACCGCGGAGTAGGAGTCTTTCTCTCCACGAGACACCTGGTCGAGGATGGCGGCAAGGCGCGGATCGGATCTGAGGGCTTGACTGATCGTGTCGTGGAGCGATTGAACGAGCAACTCCTGGACGTCTTGTCTTCGGCGGGCTTGACGCCGGGATTCGAGGGCACGCGTCGACTCCAGCAGCCGGCGGTGGTCTTGAATCGCGACAAGAAGCTCCTCCACCCCACGGTTATGGATCGCTTCTGCCGACAGCACGGGAATCTCCCACTCGACATCGCGCGGAGCGTCAAGGCCGGTGAGATGAAGGTGGACCATGAACTTGAGCTCTGTGATGAGCGGGTCAGCGCCGGGGCGGTCAGCTTTGTTGACGACGAAGAGGTCTGCCACCTCCAGGAGGCCCGCCTTCATCATCTGAACGGCGTCACCCGATTCGGGGGTGAGGACCACCACGGTGGTGTCGGCCTGACGGGCAATGTCCAGCTCGGTCTGGCCCACCCCGACGGTCTCAACCAGCACCCAGTCTTTTCCGAAGGCGTCAAGAAGCTTGATCGTGTCAGCCGTCGCTCGGGCAAGGCCGCCAACCTTCCCCCTCGTGGCCATGCTCCGGATAAACACCCCGGCGTCGAGCGTGTGCTGCTGCATCCGGATTCGGTCTCCAAGCACTGCGCCTCCGGTAAACTGGCTGGACGGATCGACCGCAATCACGCCGACCGACGCGCCGCCCTGCCGGAGGAGCGCGGTCAGCCGATCAACGAGGCTGCTCTTGCCGGCGCCCGGAGGCCCGGTGACTCCAACCACGTAGGCCCGCCCGGTGCGCGGGTGGATTCGCCGTATGATCTCGGGAGCCGAGGCGTCGCGATTCTCGACCTGTGTGATCAAGCGCGCCAGCGCGCCCTGGTCCCCTGAGAGCATCCGCTCAACCAGCTCTTGAGTCTTCTCGTCCATTGGTCAGATCTCAGATGTCGGATGTCAGATCTCGGATTTCGACAGTTCGACCAACCGACATCTGAGATCTGTGATCCGAGATCCAAGTTTGATCAACTGACATCTGAAATCTGAGATCCGATATCTGTCCGATCAAATTACTCCGCGCTCTCTGAAGCGCGAGATTTCTGCTGCGGAGTAGCCAAGACTGCTCAGGAGCGATTCGGTGTGCTCGCCCAATTCGGGCGCTGGACGAGTGATGCCCGCGGGCGTGGCGGAGAGCTGGACTGGAAAGCCGACCTGTGGAATCGATCCGCCCCCAGGCCGCTCGACGGTTTGGAACAGGCCGCGGTGCTTCACGTGTGGATCGGCGGATACCTCGCTGAAGTCGAGCACCGGTCCGACGCAGACGTCCTTCCCTTTGAAGAGGGCCAGCCACTCTTCCCGAGTTTTGGTCTTGAAAATCGCGCGGAGGTCGGCCTCGACCTCGTCGCGCTTGGCGCCGCTCGCGTACTGGTGCGGCACGAGGTCCTCGCGTCCCAGCAGATGGCAGAGGTTCTGCCAGAACTTCGGCTCCAAGGCCCCGAGGGTCAGATAGCTCCCCTCCTTCGTCTCGTACACGCCGTAGCAGACCCAACCGCCGTTCAGCCGCTCCTCTCCGCGTAACGGGATCCGTCCGGTAGCGAAGAACATTCCGAAGTGATGAGCGAGCCAGGAGACCACGCCATCGGTCATCGAGACATCGAGCATCTGCCCCTGCCCCGACTGATTCCGATGATAGAGCGCCGACGCGATCGTGAATGCCGCGAGCAGCGATCCGCCCCCGATATCAGCCACCTGAACGCCGGGAGGAACCGGCGCTCCCGCCCGCGGGCCGGTCACGGACAACGCGCCGGCGTAGCCGAGGTAGTTGATGTCGTGGCCGGCCAGGTCCTGATACGGCCCGTCCTGGCCGTACCCGGAAATCGCGCAGTAGATCAGGCGCGGATTGACCGCGCGCAGGGCCTCGTAGTCAAGGCCGAGACGGCGCATCACCCCCGGTCGAAAGCTCTCAAGAACAACGTCGGCATCCGCGGCGAGCCGCCTGAACACCTCCTGTCCGTCCTCGTGCTTCAGGTTGAGAGTCAGGCTCTGCTTGTTTCGGTTCAGCATGAGGAAGGCGGCGCCCATGCCGCTCGCGCCCAACTGCGGTGGGGTCAGACGAGC
>DATEAO010000480.1:0-5630 GCA_035288345.1 Candidatus Methylomirabilota bacterium
ATCATCGCGGGCTCGGGTGATCACGGATTCTTTGACCCGAGCCTGCCGGTTCCCCCCGGGGTCGGCATCCCTGGCTTAGCGATCTCCGAGCGCTCGCCCATGGCCAGCCCTGACATCATGAATGATCCCCGGCTCGTCTATCCCCCAGAGGCTCGGGCAAACCTTGAGCGCGCCCCTTTTCGCTCGGTGCTCTGCGTGCCGCTCATCGTCAAGGAGCAAGCGGTGGGAGTCCTGGGCATGGGCGATCGACTGGGGCGCGTCTTCACCAATGAGGAGATGCAGCTCGCCCAGGCGTTTGCTGACCAGGCCGCCCTGGCCATGGAGCACGCGCGGCTCTACGCAGACGCGAGACGCCGGCAGCGCGAGGCCGAAAGCCTGGCGGAAGTGGGCCGGCACATCTCCCAGTCTCTCAACCCTCAGGAGGTCCAGCAGCAGATTGTGGACAGCGTCCGGTTTCTCTTTCATGCCCAAATCTCCTACCTGTTTCGACTCGACCCGAAGTCAGGAGCATTGCTGCCGGTGACCTTCTCGGGCGACCTGGGTGATGTTGACCGGAGTCACGCCCTCCCCGCTGGCGTCGGCTTGCCTCATCTGGCGGTCTCCCAACGCCAGCCCGTGGTGAGCCTTGACATCATGAAGGATCGCCGGCTCACTGTCGTCGATCCAGAGACAAAAGCCAACTATCAACGCGCCTCGTTCCGCTCAGCGCTCTGTGTGCCGCTGATCGTCAAAGAACACGTGATCGGGGTGCTGGGCATCGGGGATCGACTGGGCCGCATCTTCACCGATGCGGAGACGCAGCTCGCGCAGGCGTTCGCTGACCAGGCGGCCATGGCGCTCGAGAACGCCCGGCTGTTCGAAGAGACTGCGGCACGCCGGCGCGTGGCCGAGGCCCTCCTTGACATTGGGCAGGCCGTGGGCTCGACCCTGAAGCTGAAGCAGGTGCTCAAAGTGATCGCCCAGCGCACCGCTCAGGCCATCAGTGCGGAGCGGTGCGCGCTTCAGCTTTTGCGCGGCGAAGAGCTCGTTCCGGTCATGGGCCAGTTTGCTGACGGCCACTCCGATCCAGTGCTCTGGGCCACGCTCAAGGCGTTGCGGACGTACATGCTCGACGAGGCGCCCGCGCACGCTCAGGCAATCAGGACCAAGCGGGCCGTAGCGGTCGAGGATGCAACGACCAACACCCTCATCCCGACTTCCTGGGTCGAAGCGTTAAGAATTCGCTCGGCGCTCGTCATTCCCTTAGTCCATCAGGACCAGGTCATCGGCGCCCTCATGGCGGAGCGCACGGACGGGCCTTCCCCATGGTCCCAAGAGCAGATAGACCTGGCAATGGCAATTGCCAATCAGGCGGCGCTGGCCATTGAGAATGCCCGCATGTTCGAAGAGACCAAGCGCCGGGCCCAGGAGCAGGCGACTTTGACCGCCATCGCCACCGCGGTGAGCCAGTCCCACGATCTCGATGAGCTTCTGGAGATCGCGATGGACAAAGTGCTGGAAGTCACGGGTCGCGAGCTTGGAACGCTCCGGCTCAAAGACCCTGTGACGGGGAAGATCAGGCTGGTCTCGCACAGAGGGCTGTCGGCGCGGTACGTCGAAGCTGTCCAGTCAGGCCAGATCCCCACGAAAAAGGACATCCTGATCGTTTTGGAGATGGGGCAATCGGTTGTGCTCAACGACCGCGAGTCGATCGCACAATTAGAATTCCATGGCGAGAGCGATGTGATCCATGCGCTCGCCATAGTCCCGTTAAAGGCGGAGGGGAAGGTAGTCGGAGCCCTGGCTGTGGCGACGACGAGGCCCGCGCCGTTTCTTCCCCGTGAAGTGGAGCTGCTGGAGGCGATCGGAAATGTGGTCGGTGTGGCGGTCGAGAAAGCCCGGCTCTTCGACGAGTCTCGAAGGCTGGTGGACGAGCTCCAGACGCTCACTCAGGAGTTGCAGCTCAAAAATAAGGAGCTAGACACGTTTGTCTACACGGTCTCCCACGATCTCAAAGCCCCGCTCGTCACGCTGCAGGGGATGGCGGAGCTGCTGATGGAAAGCTCTGGCAAGACGCTCGACGAGCAGGGGCAGCACTTCCTCAATCGGTTGAAGGCGAACGCCCGGCAGATGGAGCAGCTCATTCTGGATCTGCTGACCCTCTCCCGCATCGGGCGAGAAACGTGTTGCCCCGAAGCGGTCCCATTGGGCGAAGTGGTGGACCAGATTCTCGGCGTGTGGGACGAGCGAATTCGCGCAAAGGGGATCCGCGTGACCTGTCACGAGCTCCCCGCGCTCTGGGGGGTGAAGCCCCAGATCGAGCAGGTCGTGGGCAATCTCATTGGCAACGCGGTCAAGTACAGCGGGGAGCCGGCAGAGCCCGTGATCGAGATCGGCGCTAAGGACGCGGCAGGAGAAGGAGGCGACGTGATGGTGGAGTGCTATGTGCGAGACAACGGGATTGGGATCGACCCGGCGTATCACGAGAAGGTCTTTGAGATCTTCCAGCGGCTGAAAGAGACGGAGTCCGAGGGGACCGGGGTCGGGCTGGCGATTGTCAAGAAGATCGTCGAGGGCGCGGGGGGGCGCATCTGGGTGGAATCGACACGGGGCCAGGGGGCGACCTTCCGCTTCACCTGGCCCAAGGCAGGAGGGGCGAGACATGATCGCGCCGGAGAGTAAGCACATGAGGCGACACGCCCAAGGATACCGCCTGTTCGAGCGCGGGCTTGCCTCGGGCGAGCTTGGGGGAGGTTCGGCCTCCCTCGATCGGCGTGTCCGATCGAGGGGGGCAGGGGCAGTTGGGCGTGCCCCCTCCGAGGATACGGCGGAGGTGTCGTGATGGGTTCGAACGGGATCGCGCTCCTCTTGGTCGAAGACAATCCCGATCACGCGGAGCTGACGATGAAGGCGCTCCAGCGGGGGAAGCTCGCCAACCGGATTCACTGGGTGAAGGACGGGGAGGAAGCGCTGCACTATCTGTTTCACGAAGGGCGGTACACCAATCAGCAGGAGGCGCCCCGGCCGGGGCTCATTTTGCTCGATATTCGGCTGCCGAAGGTGGACGGTCTGGAGATCCTGCGGCGGGTGAAAGGCGATGACACACTGCGGACCATTCCGGTGGTGATGCTGACGACCTCGGACCGTGGGGAAGAGGTGGCGGAGAGCTACCGGCTGGGGGCGAACAGCTACATCACGAAGCCGGTGCGGTTCACGGAGTTCATCGAGAAAATCGAGACCGTGGAGATCTATTGGCTCCTGACCAACCGGCTTCCAAATTAAGAGCCATCAGGGCTCCGGCTTCAGCAATCAGCAGTCAGCACGACGCTGATTTGCTCAGGCGCGCGGGCGTGCCCTTGACTGCCCGCGCTGCAATCAGAGGAGGAACGACGATTAGTCGAAGCGTCAGAATTGTAGACAGCGGGCGTCTCTGGTGGACGTTGAGACGGCGGCTTCTTGCCTCGCACGCTCTCGCCATCGTGTTCGCGGCCGGGGCGTGGTGGGGCGCGAGAACCCTCCACGCATTCCCGGAGTGGGGCGGAGCGTTGCTCGCGCTGGGGATCGCCTGTGTCGGCTGGTTCATCCCGTCCTGGTGGGTGGAGCGCTCCATCACGCTTCCCTTGGTTCGGCTCCGCGATGGGGTGAGGCGGATCGGCGAGGGCGATCTGACCCCGTCGGTCCCGCTTCGCTCCCCGGACGTGATTGGCGAGCTGGTGGAGGCGATGACCTCAACGGGCCAGCGACTGGGCGAGCTTCATTACGGCCTCTGGCAGGCCAACCGCGAGCTTGAGCAACGGGTCGACGAACGGACCCGGGAGCTCATCGAGCGAAACCGGATGTTGGAGTCGTTGGTCAATACCATCTCGCATGATCTTCGGGCGACCGCGGTGTCCATGCACGCCTTGGCAGGGGCCCTGCTGGAAGAGCAGGAGAGCCTGCAGACGGCTGAGTCCACCCGGATGCTCCAGCGGCTGCTGACCTTGACAGAGCATCAGGAGCTGCTCCTGCGCGACCTCCTGACCCTGGTCAGGATCGGGAAGGAACGGCCCGAGCCGCGCGAGGTGGACCTGAACCAGTTGCTGAGAGAGGTGCTCGAAGAATGCCGCGCTGACGCGGCGCCCGTGGCGGTCAACCTCACGCTTCCCAACTCTCATCCCGTCGCGTGGGCCGATCCCAGCCGTTTGCGGGAGGTGCTGCGCCACCTGATTCAGAACGCGATCAAGTTTCGCGAGTCGAGCCGGGAGCTTGCGATTGAGATCTCGGTTGAGGAGCGCGTGGGGTGGATTCAATGCGCGGTCCGGGATAACGGGATCGGGATTGACCCGGCGTACCACGGGAAGATCTTCGATCTCTTCCAACGCCTGCAAGAGATCGACGCCGAGGGGACCGGCGCAGGGCTGACCATCGTCAAGCAGATCATCGAACAGTCGGGTGGCCGTATCTGGATCGAGTCGACGAAAGGCCAGGGGACCACCGTGGTCTTCACGATGCCGAGACCCGTTGCGCTGACCGAACATCACTATCTCGAGGCGGGCCGATGAGCGTCCCGCCGATCACCGTCCTGCTGGTGGAAGACGACCCTGACCAGGCGGAGCTGATTCAGCGGGCGCTGAAGCGACAGGCCATTCCGGTGGAGATCACCCATGTGCCGAACGGCCCGCAATGCCTCGAGGCGTTGTCGCGCGCCCAGTACTCCGTGGTGCTGCTGGACTACAGCCTGCCCGGAATCAACGGACTGGACGTGCTGAGGACGCTGAAGCAGCAAGGCAACCGGGTGCCGGTCGTCATGGTCACCGGTCAAGGAGACGAGCGGATCGCGGTCGAGGCGATGCAGGAGGGCGCCTCGGACTATCTGATCAAGACCGCGGGGTACCTGACGACGCTTTCCATGGTGCTCTCCAAGGTGCGCAAGCAGCACGAGCTCGCCACGGAAAACCTGCGGCTCTTCGAAGAGACCCGGCAGCGCGCGCAAGAGCAGGAGGTCCTCAATGCGATTGCGACTGCGGTCAGCCAATCGCTGGCGATGAGCGATCTCCTGAGAATCTCGCTGGAGAAGGTCCTGGAAGTCACCGGACGCGAGCGCGGCCATATCTATCTCCGCGACCACGAGACCGGAAAAGGACGCATCGCCGTGCAACGGGAAGTCTCGGAGCAAGCGCTCAGGAGACTCTTGACTCGGCCGGGGAGGATCGACGAGGTCTTTACCACCGGCGTGCCCTTTGTCGTGAACGACGCGATGAACGACCCGCTCTCCGAGGAGAGCAGCCGTGAAGGCGTCCAGGCATTGGCGTTGATCCCCATGAACGCAAAAGGACGCGTGGTGGGGATCCTGAATGTCTCGACCAGGCAGCCGCTTCCGTTCCGGTCGCCGGAGATCGAGCTGCTTCAGGCGATTGGAAACGTCATCGGCGTCGCCCTCGAAAACGCCCGCCTCTACGAGGAGACCGAGCTACGACGTCGCGAGGCTGAGGAGCTGGCCCGGATCGCGCGGACGCTGACAGAGAGCCTCGACAGGAGCGCGGTGAGCGAGCGGATCGTGGAGAGTGTCCGGCGGTTCTTTGGCGTGGAATTCGCGGCGGTCTACCAGCTTCAGCCGGATCGCTCCTTGTCAGTCCTCGCGGTGGATGGCGCCGCTTCCGGCGTCCTCCAGG
>DATEAO010000481.1:0-3143 GCA_035288345.1 Candidatus Methylomirabilota bacterium
TATGTGATAACGGGCTGTTATGTCAACTTGGAGGCCGGATTTAGGGTAGGGGGGAGAAAAAGGGATGCAAACCTTTTCTCCCGTCAACCCACCTTTTTCCCGGGTCTGCCGAGCGGGTGAAGCGTAAATTCAAGCTTTAGCTTCTTCGCCATCCACATACGCCAGTCGGCGTGCCGTGGTTTACAGAGCGCCGCAGCCCCTCCGGTTCCGTGGCAGACGGCGCCCCGTTCGCCCGCCCCACGCAGTCCGTCGGCACGTAATCTTCCGGATTGTGAAAGAGTTGGTTTCGTCCGTTGCCGCGATTAAGGGCGTGATAAACTAGTCCGCCTGGGGCCACGCGCGCCCGTCGAGGCATGATTTCACGCTACACGAACCCAATCGATCCGGTCAAAAAAAAGTTTGCGTGCCCTTTTCCCCCTCCCGAGCGTTAGGCCTAAAAATTCACAATGTCCCCTTTTCTCCCCCCCCGATATACGGGAAATACAGCATGGTTTTCCCACTCCGTTCAGAATTTCGGAGTTTTCACACAGTCTGGTGCCGTGTTTGGGGGGTTGTCCCCGAAACCTAAAGATCACTCTCGTACTACCTCAAGAATCTTTTCGGCGATGGTCTCAAGAGGCAAGGCACTGTTAACCGCCACCCGATCAGCAAGGGGAGGGCTGACCCGTGTTACATCCTCCCGAGACACGCCATGCCAGATCGGCAGGATGACCTTCCGCCCACTCACCTCAAGAGCAGCAAGACCGTCGAGTTCGTATTGGGGCCAGTGTTTCGCAAAGAATGCCTGCGAGAGCACGACAATACCATAGCGTGAACGAGCCAAACCACGATCTATCGACCGGCGTAGCCGATCCCCTAACTTGAGGGTGAAAGTATCATACCAGACCCGCAACCCCTTCTGAACGAGGTAATTTGCCAGAGGTTCCACAAACGCCCCCTTGTCCTCACTCGCGTGGGATATGAACACGTCAAACTCAGGCGGAGGAGATGGCTGCGCCTCTGTGCGCCTTGTACGCGCTGTTGGTGGCTCCACTTCCTCGGCTGGACGGATCGGTAGGCCAAGCCCCGTAACAGTTTGTGTAGCTTGCTCAAGACGCTGCCGGCGTTGGGAAACTTCTTGCTCCAGTAGCGCACGAACTTTCTGATTAAACGCGTGAATATCCACACGGACCCACTCAAGGTACTGATGAATGGATTGCATGTGCTTCTGAATTGCCTCGTTTAAGTTGATGGGTTGATGTGCTGGCCACTCGTAGGGGAGTCGAAGTTCCTGCTGCCATACTTCACCTTCAGGGGGGGCACTGTCATAGTTCGACGGTTGATATTGAAAGAGCCTCGGTTCGCCTACGAAAGGGACTCTGACAGTAACAGAAACGCCGGGAACACGCAGATGTCTCCCGTAATCGTCGATCTCTAAAGTCACCTCCTGAGGGGGCAAGTCAGAGCGGGACTCAGTTCTCAACTCAGGAACGGTGAGCATATGCTCTGCGATAAGCCGCTCGACGATGTCATTTACAGGGGATGAGAGGAGCCAGGCCTGTTCTACCTCCTGCACAGAAGAGCGCGCCTGCTGCAGCCGTTCGGCTAGGAAGTCAAACAGCGGCCCATCTGAAAAGAGAAATCTTCCATGCGGCATGATCGGTCCCTTTGCCCCCTAACGCCAAGGATCAGCCGCACTAGTTTCGCGCCGGCTGCATCCTCAGGTTATCCGGGCTTTACCACCTTCTCGAGCTCATCCACATCCGCAAGATCCTTCGGTCTCCCGGACGCCCTCTTATTCTTGAGAAGTGAGCGGAAATCGGGGAAGCGCACGGGAAGTCCATCGAGTTCGGTGGAGATAGCCAGGTTCCAGACCTCTTCGAAGTCGACTCCGCTCGCCGACGTCAGGATATCGATTCGGTTGGGAGGACGACCGAGCTGGACGATCTTTTCAGGTTGCGTGAGGGAGGCCTTGAGCTCGTGTGCACCCGCGAAGCCGAAGGCCTCCAGGACTGCCACGATTCGCGAGGCGTTCTCCTCGGTGGGTCTTACCAGAAAGTCGATATCGCCCGTGTAGCGCGGATACCCGTGAAAAGCTACCGCGTGGCCGCCGACGACCACATAATCAACGTCGTGAGAGTTCAACAACTCGATAAACTCTCTCAAGTCTTTGTGCAGCTTCACCCATTGACTCCCGTTGACGGGCAACTAGATCGAGGAGCAGGTCGAGCCGCTCCTGGGGGCTCAGCGACGCGTAAAAAGCCCGATCCGCTTGCTCAGCCTCTCGGAAACTTGAGAACACTCGGAGTACGTCTCGCATCGTGGTGGAGTCTACCACTCAGTTCCTTGATACTGCAACGGGACTTTGCTTCGTAACGTTCCGGTTCAGCGGCGGCGCGCAGCGCCGTCCGCTGGAACCGGCTGTTAGCTGACCGTTTCTGCCGCCCTGTGAAGCCCGCGAAGACGCTGATGCCACGATCAGGCGAGGTCGAAGCGGTCCAGGTTCATCACCTTGCTCCACGCCGCCACGAAGTCCTGCACGAACTTCTCCTTCGCGTCCGTGCTCGCATAGACCTCGGCCAGCGCCCGCAGCTGGGAGTTCGAGCCGAAGACCAGGTCGACGCGCGTGCCGGTCCACTTCGCCTTGCCGGTCTTGCGGTCGCGACTCTCGAACACATCCGTCGCGTCCGAGACCGGCTTCCACTCCGTGCCCATGTCGAGCAGGTTGACGAAGAAGTCGTTGGTCAGCGCCTCCGGCTTCCTGGAAAGGACGCCGTGCTTGGAGCCGCCGACGTTGGCGCCCAGCACGCGCAGGCCGCCGACCAGCACCGTCATCTCGGGCGCCGTGAGCGTCAGGAGCTGCGCCCTGTCGATCAGCAGCTGCTCCGCGGAGACCGTGAACTTGCCTTTCAGGTAGTTGCGGAAGCCATCGGCGATCGGCTCGAGCACCGCGAACGACTCGACGTCCGTCTGGTCCTGCCTCGCGTCCATGCGTCCGGGCTTGAACGGCACCTTCACGTTGACGCCGGCCTTTTTCGCGGCCTGCTCGACGCCCGCGCAGCCCGCGAGCACGATCAGGTCGGCGAGCGACGCTTTCTTGCCGCCCTTCGCCTTCTTGTTGAAGTCGGCCTGGATGCCCTCGAGCGTCTTCAGCACCTTCGCCA
>DATEAO010000482.1:0-7318 GCA_035288345.1 Candidatus Methylomirabilota bacterium
GGGAGGAGTCCGGCGACGCGCCCGCCAAGCCCGCGCTGATCTCATGGGGACAAGTGGTCGGCTATGACCAGATCGCGGAGATCAAGCTCGACTCTCGCGCTCCGGCGGAAATGGAAGGGCAAAGACTCCGATGGGCCGATACCGCAGCGATGACGGGACGGCGGTACTTCTACGTCGTGACCGCGACAGATTCGATCGGCCGCGCGAGCCCACCCTCGAACCGGCTCGATCTCGTTGCGTTCTCCGCGCCAAGGCCTCCCGAGCAGCTTCAGGCGCGCCCTGGGGAGAACCAGGTCATGCTGAGCTGGTCGGCGCCTGCCACCGCCATTGACGGAAGCCCGCTTCGGGAGCCTCTCACCTACCAGCTTTTACGCGCCCAAACTCGCGCCGAGCCATATCGACCGGTCGGGGAGCCCACCGCGAACCTCGCCGTCACAGACACCAACCTTCAAAATGAGCAATCCTACTACTACGTGGTGCGAGCTATCAGATCCCAAGGCACTACGAAAGCGTTCAGCGAGCAGTCCGCCACTGTGACAGCGACACCCGTGGACCTCACGCCGCCGCCGCCTCCGAGCAATCTGGTCGCGGTTCCCGCAGAAGGGAGCGTGAGGCTTGCGTGGGATCCAAGCCGCGCGCCGGACGTGGCGGGCTACTTCGTGTATCGCGCGCCAGCGCCGAACGGCGAGTTCTCCCGCGTGAACCTGACCGCCGTCTCGGCCACAGTGTTTGTCGACCGATCCGTTGAGCGCGGAAAAAGTTATCGCTACGCGATCACCGCCATCGATCAGGCCCGAAAACCCAACGAGAGCCAGCGATCCGAAGCAGTCTCCGTCACCCTTCCTCAGTAGCGCTCAGCACACAGCCATCAGCCGTCAGCCCCTCGGTGATCTACTTCAAGTGCCCTTCGCTGAATGCTGATTGCTGATCGCGGAGGGCTCGTTTTGAGGCCATTTTGGCTGGTCTTGCTTGACTTTACATGACCACCATGTTACGGTCACAAAACAAAAAGAGGAAGACCTGTTCATGGAGGCATTCACCTACCGCAGCGCTGAGCTTTACTGCGAATCGGTTCCGCTCACGACGATTGCCACGGCTGTGGGGACTCCAACCTACGTTTACTCCCGCCAAGCGATCCTCTCTTCGTTTCGGGCCTACGATCAGGCGCTTGTCACCGTTCCTCACGTCACCTGCTACGCGATGAAGGCCAACATGAACCTCAGCGTGTTGGCTGCGCTTGCCACGGCTGGAGCTGGAATCGATGTGTTGTCCGGCGGCGAGCTCTTTCGCGCGCTTACGGCGGGGATCGATGCGAAAAAGATCGTCTTTGCCGGAGTCGGCAAACAGGAGAGTGAGATGCGCGAGGCCCTCAAGGCGGGCATCCTCATGTTTAATGTGGAGTCCCCCTCTGAGCTCAGGCTCCTGGATCGCACCGCGCAGTCGCTTGGACTGCGAGCCCCGGTGGCTCTCCGCGTGAACCCGGATGTCGATCCCGAAACCCACCCCTATATCTCCACCGGGTTGAAAAGCTCGAAGTTCGGGATCCCGATTACTCAGGCCTTCGCGGAATACAGGGCCGCCGCGTCCATGAGCGGGATAGAGGTGGTAGGAATCCACATGCACATTGGCTCTCAGCTCGTGAAGACGAGCCCGTTGGCCGACGCCCTGGCGCGGATCGTGCCTTTGATCGAAACTCTTCGGGCCAATGGAATCGCGATCCGCTACCTGGACGCGGGAGGAGGTCTTGGGATCCGGTACAAGGATGAACACCCCCCGTCCCCCGATGCGTACGCGGAGGCGCTTCTCCCCACCGTCAAGAAGCTGGGAGTGACATTGGTGATCGAGCCTGGACGCGCGATCGTGGGGAATGCCGGAGTCCTTCTCACCCGAGTGCTGTATCGAAAAGAGGCCGAGACCAAGCGGTTTGTGGTGGTGGATGCGGCGATGAACGATCTGATCCGGCCGAGCCTCTACAACGCCTACCACGAGATCAGGCCGGTGAAGGAGCCAAGACAGGCTGCGGTTGAACTGGTCGATGTGGTCGGGCCGATCTGTGAGTCGGGAGATTTCCTGGCAAAAGATCGCGAGTTGCCAACGGTGGATGAAGGCGACCTTCTCGCAGTGATGAGCGCCGGCGCCTACAGCTTTGCCATGGCCTCGAATTACAACGCTCGCCCCCGAGCCGCCGAGGTGCTGGTGGACGGCGACAAGTTTTCAGTGGTGCGTCGAAGAGAGAGCTACGAGGATCTGATCGCGGGAGAAACCCTCCCGTCTTGAGCTTGGCGAGGTAAGGCAATGAAAAAGACCTTCCAGGGGTCCATCGTCGCGTTGGTCACACCGTTTCGGAACGGCCAAGTGGATGAGGCGCGGCTTCGAGCGCTGGTCGATTTCCACGTGAAGAACGGCACGGATGCCGTCGTGCCGTGCGGGAGCACCGGTGAATCGCCCGTGCTCTCGCACGATGAGCACAAGCGCGTAGTGGAGATTGTGATTCACGCTGCCGCGGGGCGGATCGCGGTGATTGCCGGGGCCGGATCGAACTCGACGGCCGAAGCGATCGAGCTGACCGCTCACGCCAAGAAAGCCGGGGCCGACGGGGCGCTGCTGGTTTGCCCCTACTACAACAAGCCGACGCAGAACGGGCTCATCGAGCACTACAAGGCGATCGCGGACCGCGTGGACCTGCCCGGCATCATCTACAACATCCCTGGCCGGACCGGCGTAAATATGCTCCCCGAGTCGATCCTCGCCCTCGCCGACCACCCGAACATTGTCGCGGTGAAAGAGGCGTCGGGGAATCTGGAGCAGATGCAGCAGCTCATTGTCGGAGCCGGGGACCGCCTCGCCGTGCTTTCAGGAGACGACACGCTGACGCTACCGCTCATGGTCGTGGGAGGCAAAGGCGTGATCTCAGTGATCGCGAACATCGTCCCCAAAGAAACCGCGGAGCTGACACACGCCGCGCTTGCCGGTGACTGGAAGCGCGCGCGCGACCTTCACCTCAAGCTCTTCCCGCTCTCTCAGGCGATGTTCATCGAGACGAATCCGATCCCGATCAAAGAGGCCATGGCCATGGTGGGGATGATCGAGCCCGAGTTCCGCCTGCCGCTCTGCCGGATGTCAGACCAGAATCGTGAGCGCCTCCGGAAGGTCCTTTCCCAGTACGGCCTCTTGACAGGTTGATGAAAAAGGCCCATCTGCGCCGTAGCGAGATGTCAGATCACAGATGTCAGATGTCGGTTGGTCGAGCTTACGATAACCGAGATCTGAGATCCGACATCCGACATCTAAGACCGGTCGTCCCAGCCTTCGCCGCCTTGCATCTGGACCTTTTTGATCAACCTGGGACCGACAAGGTGTTTTTCAGCACCTTGCAAAACGGGTAGACCCGATGCCTGATCTGGTCGTGGCCGGGGCTGCCGGCCGGATGGGGAGCCGCATCGTCGCGCTCATCCCGGAAGCGCGTGACTGTCGATTGGCCGGGGCCTTAGAAGCCCCTGGCCACCCCGCGATTGGAAAAGACGCGGGGGAAGTGGCCGGGATCGGGCCTCTCGGAGTAACGATTCAAGCCAACGCTCAGTCACTCCTCTCGCGCGATCGAGTCCTCATCGACTTCACGCTCCCGGAAGTCACGCTTGGCCACTTGAAGGTCGCTGCGGCGCAGGGGGCTCGGGCGGTGATTGGGACTACAGGCTTCTCAGCGGCCCAACGGCAAGAGATCGAAGCGATGGCTCGGACGATCCCCGTGCTCCTCTCTCCGAATATGTCCATTGCGGTCAACCTGACCTTCAAGCTGCTGGCTCAGATGGCCCAGGTGCTTGGCGACGACTACGATGTGGAGATCACTGAGATCCACCACCGGATGAAAAAGGACGCGCCGAGCGGCACGGCGCTTCGCATGGCCGAGGTGATCGCCCAGGCGCTGGGGCGCGATCCCGCCGACGTGATGGTCTATGGCCGCCAGGGCTTGACAGGGGCGCGGACTCAGAAGGAGATCGGGATTCAATCGCTCCGGGCCGGCGACGTGGTCGGAGAGCACACGGTGGTCTTCGGAGGTCTCGGCGAGCGGCTCGAGCTGACCCATCGAGCTCAGAGCCGCGACACGTTTGCCCGCGGCGCGCTTCGTGGAGCGCGCTTTATCGCGCACGCAGCTCCAGGACTCTACTCGATGCAGGACGTGCTGGGATTGAAATAACCTCCATTTTGGATCTCAGATCACAGATGTCGGATGTCGGAAGTTCGAACCAACTGACATCAGACATCCGAGATCCGACATCTCAAAAGACGGCTCGGTTCTCGTCAGAGCTATGGCATAACGATAGAATGAGACACAGCGTCCTTAGAACGCAGGGAGGCAACAGTGGCGTTTCCCATCAATCAAGCGGACAGGCTGAAGCGGCTGCCGCCGTACCTTTTTGCTGAGATCGACCGACTGAAGCGCGAGGTGCGCGCCCGCGGCGTGGATGTGATCGACCTGGGCATCGGCGATCCGGACATCCCCACGCCCCAGCACGTGATCGACGCGCTGGCCAAGGCCGCGACACAGCCCGAGAACCACCGCTATCCGAGCTACGAGGGGCTCCTCTCCTTCCGTGAGGCCGTGGCCCAGTGGTACATGAAGCGGTTCGGCGTGGCGCTCGACCCCGTCACCGAGGTGCTCGCGCTCATCGGCTCCAAGGAAGGCACGGCCCACATGCCGTTGGCATTCGTGAACCCCGGCGATGTGGTGTTGGTCCCCGACCCGGGGTATCCCGTCTACCAGAACGCCACGTACTTTGCGGGAGGCGAGCCGTATCTGATGCCGCTCAGGGCTGAGCGTGAGTTTCTGCCTGATCTCGACGCGATTCCGTTTGACGTTCTCCGGCGAGCGAAACTGATCTACCTGAACTACCCGAACAACCCCACTGCGGCGTGCGCCCCGCTCTCGTTCTTTCGGCGGTTGGTCGCGTTCGCCCAGCGGCATCAGATCATTGTCTGTCACGACGCCATGTACTCAGAGCTTTGCTTCAATGGTTTCACCCCTTCGTCGTTCTTAGAAGCGGAAGGCGCCAAGGCGGTGGGTATTGAGTTTCACTCGCTCTCGAAGACCTACTCGATGACCGGGTGGCGCATCGGGTTCTGCGTGGGCAATGCTGAGGTGCTGAGCGGTTTGGGGAAGATCAAGAGTAATGTGGACTCCGGGGTGTTCCAGGCAGTCCAGTACGCCGGGGTTGCGGCGCTCACCGGGCCTCAGGATTATGTGCAGATGGTGCGGCGGATCTACCAAGAGCGACGGGACGTCGCTGTGACTGGTCTCAAAGCGATGGGATGGCCGGTCGAGACGCCGAAGGCCACGTTCTTCGTCTGGTCTCCAACTCCCAACGGCAAGAGCGCCACCGAGATCGCGAGTCGAGCGCTCCAAGAAGCCGGCGTGGTCATCACCCCGGGGATCGGCTTCGGCAGTCAGGGTGAAGGCTTCATCCGCATCGCGCTTACCGTTGACAAATCCAGATTGGCCGAGGCGATGGAACGCCTCAGAACGCTTCGTCTGTGAGCTCCCACCGCCCTCCCGGCGCCTCAGACAAGATCCTGCTCGAGGACGTGAGGTTCTTTGGCCACCATGGGGTGACCGAGGCCCAGCAGACCGTGGGCTCGTGGTTCTCCGCTGACGTGGAGCTGACGCTCGACCTCGCCCCTGCTGCGCTTTCCGATGATCTCGCCGCAGGGGTAAACTATGCTGAGGTCGGTCGGGTCATCGTAGAGGTGGGAACCAAAGAGCGGGTGCGCCTGCTCGAACGGCTTGCCAGCCTGCTGGCGGACGCGCTCCTGCGAGAGTTCCCGGTTGAGGGGGTGCGACTGCGGGTGCGCAAGCTTTCCGCGCCGATGGAGGGACTGCTCGGCACGCCAGCGGTCGAGTTGTGCCGGACGCGAACTGTATGGCGCGGGTCTTCCTGAGTCTTGGATCGAACCTGGGGGACCGGGTCGCGAACCTGCGACTGGCGCTCCAGAAGCTTCAGGCGCTGGGCGCGTCGACGCTGGTGTCTGCCTCTGCCGTCTACGAGACCGAGCCGTGGGGAGAGGCGAACCGGGAGCAGCGGTTCCTGAACCTGGCGGTGGAGATCGAGACCACGCTCCTCCCTGCCCGCCTCTTGCAGCTCCTTCATCAGATCGAGGACGACCTGGGGCGGTCTCGCCGGACAGGGCAGCCGTCATCCAGGTACGGCCCGCGGACCATTGACATCGACATTCTCCTCTTCGGAAGCCAGGTGATCAGCGCGTCCGATGCGCTTCAGGTCCCCCATCTCTCGCTTCACGAGCGGCGTTTTGTCCTGACCCCCCTGGCTGAGATTGCTCCTGACGTGGAGCACCCTGTGCTCTACCGGTCAATTCGCGAGCTCCTGAACGAGGTCGAGGACCGCCGGGAGGTGGTCCCGTACGATCTCCCGCCCCGCTGGTTTTAGCCGTGGCGCTAACTGTCGCATCCCTGCGTCATTTTGGATCCCAGATCACAGATGTCAGATCTCAGTTGGTCGAACTCCCGACCTCCGAGATCCGAGATCCGGCATCAACCGAAGATCGTTAATCTCATGGCCGATCCTGAATTCGAGCGCCAAGCCCTCCAGCATATCGACGCGCTCTACAACCTTGCCATGTACCTCACGCGGAAGCCTGTGGAGGCCGAGGACCTGGTCCAAGAGACATACCTCAGGGCGTTCCGCTTCTCCCATCGCTTCGAGCCGGGAACCCATCTCAAGGCTTGGATGTTTCAGATATTGAGGAATCTGTTCCTGACGTTCTACCGCCATCGGGAGCGGGAGCCTGTTGTGGTCGACGCCGATGATCCCGATGGCGGGGACGCCACGATGTTTCACAATACGCCTGCGCAGGATGCCGCCGCGATGGAGTCGCAGGTGGACCTGGAGCGGGCGTTGACGCTGCTTCCTGAGGAGTTTCGGACGGTCGTGCTCCTCGCGGAAGTGGAGGGGTTGGCGCTGGAGGACGTGGCGCAGATCATGAATTGCCCGGTGGGGACGGTGAAGTCGAGGCTCTTTCGAGCCAAGGAACGGCTCCGCGGCGCTCTGAAGGACTATCGCGACGAGTTGAAGGGATAAAGAAGAACGATGGAGTGTGTAGAGTTTCGCCCCCAGTACGCCGAGCTTATCAGAGGAAGCCGCCCAGGAAGTCTCCCTGAGCAGGCGGAAAGCCATCTGGCTGAGTGCGCGGCTTGCCAGGGCTGGGTCAGAGAAGAGCAGGAGATTCGGAACCTGCTGAGGAACCGTCTCCCCTACTACAAAGCCCCTGCGTCGCTTCGGGTGGAGATTCAGGCGTCAAGAGAGCG
>DATEAO010000483.1:0-5972 GCA_035288345.1 Candidatus Methylomirabilota bacterium
TCCTCGGCGCGCCATTTAGTCTGGTGATAGCGCGCGCGGGCGTCCCGACGAGTGCCAAGTGCGCTCATCTGCAGGTAGCGAGAAATCCCCGCTGCCTTGGTCGCCGCGAGAACATTGCGGGTGGCGAGGCCATGGAGGCGATCGAAGGTGACGCCGCGCAGCAACTGCTCTCTGATGATTCCCACCAGGTGGATCACCGCATGGCAGCCTTCCATGAGAGTGGAGAGCCCCTCCGGCGCTCTCACGTCTCCCGGCACTCGCTCGATGGCCTCAAACCCCTTCAACCGACCTTCTGAACCTGGCCGGACCAGACACCGAACCAGATAGTTATGGGTTTGGAGGGCATGGATCACCGCCTTGCCCACAAACCCCGTGCCCCCGGTGACGAACACCTTCGTGGCTTTCATGAGAACATCGTGAATCCTACCACTCCCTTATGATCTCTCGCAATCTCTTCACTCCAGTCCGAACATTCTGCGCGTGGGGCAGCCGTTCAAGGGTGGCCCTATGGCCATTTCGGATCACGGCTGACTTTTTTTCACATGCCAAGGCCACCAAGCAACGGTAAGATATTCACAATGACTATGTCACGCGCGCGAATTCTCTTTGGCCTCCTGCTCGTCGTGCGATTGATCGCGCCGACCCCGGCCACGGCGCACCAAGAGACGTTTGATTTCTCCGAGATCGATCGCGCCGCCGTTGCCGCGATAGAGGCGGGCAAGATCCCCGGAGCGGTGATTATTGTTGGACAGGGATCACGCGTGCTCTACCGGAAGGCGTTTGGCTACAAAAGCCTTGTTCCCGCGAAGGCCCGCATGACGGTCGATACGATCTTTGATGTCGCGTCACTCACTAAAGTGGTTGCCACGACCCCCGCAATCATGATGCTCAATGAGCGGGGAAAAATCTCGCTCGACGCGCCGCTGGCGCGCTACCTCGACGAGTTCCAGGATCGACCGACTGGTCGGCTCACAATCCGGCAGCTCCTGCTTCATGCGAGCGGGCTTCCTGATGTGCCACCACCAAAGCTCGTTGCGCCCGGGTTTCCGCACGCGGCCTCGAGACTGGCGCGACTTGAGTTGATCGCGCCGCCCGGACAGATGTTTCGTTACAGCGATGTGGGGTTCATCCTGCTCGCCGAGGTGGTGCGACGGGTCGGTGACCAGCGCCTCGACCGTTTCATCGGCGAGCGCCTCTTCCAGCCGCTCGGAATGCGTGACAGCACGTTCAATCCCTGTTGCCGCATGCTGTCGCGTATCGCTCCGACCGAAGTGGTGGACGGCAAAGTGTTAAGGGGTGAGGCGCACGATGGCAATGCCAGGCTGCTGGGCGGCGTGGCCGGCCATGCGGGGCTGTTTTCCACAGCCGGCGACCTCACCCGGTTTGTTCAAATGCTCTTCGCCGACGGGCGCGGCAACGGCCGTCAGGTATTGAAAGCCTCGACCGTGAAGGCTCTCTTCACGCCCGTTCAGATTGGGGAGGTGATCCGCGGTCTGGGGTGGGACATGAGTTCCCCATTCTCCCGGACGCTCGGATCATTTTTCCCGATGGGCTCCGCCGGGCATACGGGCTTCACCGGTCCGGCGCTCTGGATCGACCCGGTGAAGAAAAATTACCTGCTCATCCTGACCAATCGTGTTCACCCCTACGGGAATGGCGACGTGGCGGAGCTCAGAATGCGCGTCGCTGCCGCCGTCGCACGAAATTTCTACGCGCCGCCAGAGCCCACGACCATCGCGGCAGATCAGCGGCGGGAAGCGCCGGTGGACGAGATGGAGAAGGGGAATGTCCTCTCAGGCTTGGATGTGCTGGAAAGCCAGCAGTTCGCTCTGCTGTCGGGCCGTCGAGTCGGGCTTGTGACCCACCAAAACGGCGTCGACCGAAATGGCCAGCGAGGGATTGACGTGCTGTCCGAGGCCCCGAATGTCCGATTGAAGGCGATTTTCACACCCGAGCATGGATTGACCGGTCTGGCAAATGAAGGGGTTCCGAGTAGCCGGGATGCGGTGACAGGCCTTCCGATCTGGAGTCTGTATGGCCAAGATCGGCGGCCCACCTCGGCCATGCTCGAGGGGATCGACACGCTGGTCGTGGATCTGCAGGACGTGGGTGTTCGCTTTTACACCTATCTCACCACCCTGACGTACGTGCTCGAGGAAGCAGCGGCGCGAAAACTGACCGTGATCGTGCTGGACCGCCCGAATCCGATCAATGGCGTGGTGGTCGAGGGCCCCCTCCTTGATCCTGATCTGAAATCTTTTACCGGGCCCTATCGAATACCCGTGCGCACCGGGCTCACAATCGGTGAGTACGCGCGGTTGGTCGTGAAGGAACGGGAGCTGCCGGTGCGCCTCACGGTCGTGGCAATGAACGGCTGGACCCGACGCCACTGGTACGACGACACCGGGCTTCCATGGGTCAACCCATCGCCCAACATCCGGTCTGTGACCGGCGCGCTCCTCTACTCGGGAATCGGGCTGCTCGAGGCCACGAACGTTTCGGTGGGGCGCGGCACCGACTGGCCATTTGAGGTAGTGGGGGCGCCGTGGATTGATTCCACCTGGCTGGCTGATATCATGAACGCTCAGGCGCTTCCTGGCGTGCGTTTTTTCCCGGTCAGCTTTACGCCTTCGGCAGATCGTTACGCGAAGACGACGGTGAACGGCATTCGGATCGAAGTCACGGATCGAGAGCAGGTCCGCGCGGTCAACATCGGGCTTGCCCTCGCGAGTGTGTTGCGCCGCAAGTATCCGGAGTTCCGGCCAGAGCCAATCCAGAATCTTCTGGTGAATCGGCACACGTTCTGGGGTTTGCTGAGGGGGCTGGCACTTCCGAAACTTCTGGCGGTGGCTGAAACAGAGCGAGCAAGATTCCTGGAGCGGCGAGCTTCGATCCTGCTCTACCCGTGAAACAGATCTCAGATGACAGATGTCAGATGTCGGAGTTCGAGGCAACTGAAATCTGAGATCCGACATCCGAGATCCTACTAGTCGGACAGGCGGAGGCCTAGGGGAAGTGGAGTTCTCACCTGATCGCGTTGCCCAGGCGGGATCGTTACGACCGCGGGGTCACCATCAGAGACAAAGCGGTCCTCAGGATGGCGAGCAAAGTGGCGGAGCCAGTAGGTGAGGTCAGACTCTACGGCTTGAATCCGAGGGAGCCGATAGAGGTCCAGCTTCCGACTGAATGGTGAAGGGGCCGGGCCTCCGGCCACCATGAGGATCGCCTCGTTCTTGTAACTGGTCCCATTGACTGTCCCCTGAGTCGCCCACGCCAGTTCCTTGGGATACGCTCCCATCGGCAGGGCGAGAGTTCGAAGCTGATACCCTGGCACGAGATCCTGAATCCATTTCTGGGCCTGGGCGATCTGCTTGCGCACGGTGTCTTCCGGGTATTTCGAGAGATTCGCGTGCCACAGCGTGTGATTGCCGATCTCAAATCCTCGCTTGACGAGATAAGCAAGCTTGGCCTTCTCGTGCTCCGGCTGGCCGAACAGCTTGTGAGGCTGTTTAGCGCCCGGGAGAACGTAGAAGGTCGCCCTCACTCCGAAGGCCGGGTGCCCGCGCGCAAATGCCTCGAGGATGCCGACCGCGCTCTCCGGATCGACATCCCAACGCCCGTTCCGTTCGATCATTCGAAACTGCCCGGGCGATGAGTCATCAAATGTGAGGATCACCGGCGTTGTGCCGGCCGGCGCCGAGATTTTCCCGTCGAGGTAGTCATTCAGCCCGATCAGACGATAGCCGTCCTGATAGAGGCGCTCCAGATCCCGGCGAAAGTTGGCGGAAGTCCTGGCCCACCGGGCTTCCGGGGCTTCGATCAGGTGGTACTCCAGGATCATGATGCGCCCGAGCTCGTTGGCCTTGAGCTGTTGCGCTTGGAGTTTGATGGGGAGAGAAGCGAGAAGAGCGAGAACGGCGATGAGAGAAATGTTTCGGGACGTCACAGCAATCCGGCTACTTGGTTGATCGGCTCTCTCCGGTCTTGTCAACCGCTGTGTTGACCTTAGGCTTGAGCGCGTCGACCGTGTAGTCATTTCTGGGGTTCCAGAGCATCCACCCGGTTCCTCCTGCGTCTTCGGCACCCTTTTGTTGAGCGCGGACCTCCTTCACCCCGAAGATGCGGCGGTCAAAGGCGTAGTCGCGAAAGTCCTGAATCCAGGGGCGCACCCTGACGGAATAGCCCGCCCACGCCACACGTTCCTGGGCCTTCTTTACGGTTTCAAAAACGACCTCGTACGGGTGCTGCACCGGGTTTCGATATTTCGGAAGCCCCAGATGATACCCGGAGGGGTATGCCATCGGGGAGATGTAGTCGAGGTATGGTGCCATATCCTCGAGGCGCTGCCCAATGTCGGTGTCGCTCTCGTTGAACGCGGTATAACCGAACAGATCAGCGGCGAGAAATACGCCTGTCGGGGCCAGCTCCTTGTGAGCGCGATCCAAAAAGCCCCGAATCGAAGCGAGCCGGATGTCTTTTGTGTTGGGCTTCGAATACTGGGCCACCCCCAGCTTTCCGTCAGTGGGGAACCGGACATAATCGAACTGAATCTCGTCAAACCCCTTGGCGGCCGCCTCCTTCGCGACAGCGATCGTGTAGTTCCACACCTCTTCCCGCGAGGGATCCACCCAGGCCAGCTTCTCGTTGTCGATCCACGGCCTTCCGGTGCGGGTGTCAATGACCGCGAGGTCGGGTTTGGCATTTGCGAGCACGTTGTCTTTGAACCCGACGATACGGGCGATCGTGTAGATCCCCTTTGCCTTGAGATCGGCGAGCATCTGGTCAAACTCTTTGATGATGACCGGCCCCATCGCCCCCACTTCCCGCGCCATGGGGACTTGAGTGCGGTACGGGATCAGGCCGCGGTCCCCCTTCACGTCGATCACGACGGCGTTGAGCTCGGTCTTTTCAAGAAGGCCGAAGACGCGAGACCGAATGGTTTTGTCGCCCACTCCGTAGTAGGTGAGGTACGCCGCTTTAATGAGCTGCTTTCGGAGGGGGATGGTCATCGGCGTCGAGACCGGAGAGACCTGACGCCGCTCATAACCAGGCGCTTTGATCAGCAGGGGAGCGCTGGCTTGAGCGCCTGGCTCCAACATGAACTGGCCCTCTGCGTTGGTCCCGGTTTCCGCCTGTCCCATTCGGACCGACACCCTAGGGATCGGAGCTTGGGTCGCCGCATCCACAACGATCCCCAGGACCTGCTTGAGCGGTTCGGGCGGCGAGGAGGCCTGCGGAGGCCCGGACGTTGCGCGAAGGGCAGCCAGGGGGTGGAACCAGAGACCCACAAACAGCGCAAGGGTCAGGGGCAGGAGCAGCACGCCGGCCACCCATAGCGGGCGCCGGCGATTGATCGGCTTCTCAGGATCGTCTTCCATGGCACCCCATAGAATACCGTGGCGTGAAAGAGCTGCCTAAAATAAATTTTTCAGCGGCGGGAATTCGATAAGAGATCCGATGCCCAAACCGTGGGCTCGGTCTGCTTCTCTCCCCTGATCTCTTCAATCTCCTCCTGTTCGGGAGGGGTGGTGGTGGGCGTGTTCCTTTTGCCTTCAGAATCACCGTCCCGAGGGGGGTCGATCTTGGAGAAGAACTCAATCTGAGTCGTGAGATGGCGAAACCGCGTTATCAACTCGCTGATCTGAGGATTTCCTTTGTCGTCACCAGTTTGGCAGAGCTCAATTCCCCGTTCCTTCAACAGACGAATATAGACAGGATCGCGACAGAAATCGGGGGGGTCTCCGCAGCTCAGCCGCCCAATCTCTTGCCACAGCGCATCACGCTCCTCCACGAGCGCTTTGACCTGCTCCGAGTTCTGGGAATAGTTGGCTGGCGTGGAAGCGTGGCCTGCGAGTGCCATCCAGGCTCCACTCAGTGTGCTCGAGAGTCCCATTCGGTCCCTCCTATAATGCTTATAGCCGGGGTCAGTCTTTAACAGGCTGTTGAAAAAGGCCCATCTGCGGCGTTGGCTT
>DATEAO010000484.1:0-3710 GCA_035288345.1 Candidatus Methylomirabilota bacterium
CACGTGTCGAGAGAACGCCGCGAGGTGGTTCCTTGGCAGTTGCCGAAAGGGAGTTCAGGCTTGCTTCTAAAAGCGCGCGCGCCTTTTGTGTCTTGCTTTCCTCGCGCTTGATCGGTGGAACGGTGAAGGGCGAAGTGGCCGCGTCAACCCTGACACTGCCCCGCTCCCCACTGAACAAGATGACCGCCGTCGCGTCAGAGGTCACCCGGACCTGATCGCCCGCTCGCAGCGCAAGCAGTGGTCCGGCCTGCTTCCAATCGCGACTTCCTGCCGGCTTCACCTCCACGCGACCGCGCCCGACTTTGATCTCGGTGATGATTCCAGTGGTTTCGCTGCTCTGCGCGTGAGCGTTCAACGGCGCGAAACATACCACAACGCCGATCGCCAGGATCAGACAGCCAGCGTTCCGTCGGTTTCTGTTCATCATCTCCCTTCACTAGCGTCGGCTGGGACCAGTCATAAGGAACCGAGCTTCGTCAAATTCTTCCGCGGCCTGCTCGGGAAGCCCGACTCTGTTATACACGTTCCCCAGCAGGAGGTGAAGCGTGGGCTCATCGGGGTCATTGGTCAGCGCAGCGATGAGAGCGAGTCGAGCGTCGTGAAACAGCCCCCGGCTCGCCAGAAGCCCGGCCCGAAGAGTGACAAGATTCTTTAGAGAGACTGTTGACCCAACCTCTTGCTCAAACTCAATACCAAAACCTATCCACCATCACGTCACACTGGGGCGTGCGCGCTTGTGTCGTGCCCTCCGATGATGATGGTGCGCATCGAAATGCTCCCGTTGGCAATTCCCTCAATCGGAAAAGACACTGGCTCGCCAGCGTCCTGGAGCGCGATGGTGTAGAGCAAGGGCCAGTAGTGGTCAGGTGTCGGCACCGCGAGTGATGCCGCTCTTCCACATTTCTCGTACGCGATGAGCGACCGATGGTCGCCGGCAACGATGAGTTGTCTTGTCAGCTCATCAAATTCAATCGCCCAGTCGTAGGGCTTCGCGTCCCGGTCGTAGCGCATCACACGGAGATTGTGGACGATGTTCCCGCTCCCGACGATGAGGACGCGTTGTTCGCGCAAGGCCGCCAATTCCTTCCCGATCTGGTAGTGGAACTCCGATGGCTTCGTGTGATCAATGCTCATCTGGAAGACCGGGACATCCGCTGCTGGAAAGAGATGGTGCAGGACGGTCCATGCGCCGTGATCGAGGCCCCACTCGGTGTCCGGGCTCACGGTCGTCTTTGTGATGAGTGATTGGATCTCCTTCGCGACGGTTGGGGCACCCGGACAGGGATAGCGCGCCTCATAAAGGGTTTTCGGGAAGCCCCAGAAATCGTGAATGGTTTTCGGAGCGTCGGAGACATGAACGAACGTTCCGGCGGTCAGCCAATGCGCCGAGATGCAGAGGACGGCCTTGGGCCTGGCCACCTGTTTCCCTAACTCTTCCCACGCGAGCGAATACGCATTCGTCTCAATGCCATTCATCGGACTCCCGTGCCCGACAAACAGCACCGGCGTCTTTGGCGCCGCGGCTTCCATTGAGGTACCCCTCCCTACTGTGGAACTCTCTTCGGTCAAGAGCTGCTCCCCTTCCAAATGCTCCACGTGAGGATGAGCCAGCCCAACAGAAACGCGACGCCACCGATCGGGGTGACGGCGCCGAGCCAGAAAAGACGCCAACAGCGAAAGAGGCTTCGCTGTGCGTGAAGGTTCACTAACAGTCCCCGACCGAGAACCTTGAGGCGACTGCGTCGGCGCGGCCTAGCGCTTTCGGCACTCCCGATCCTGGCGCCGACAAAGTTCGCCTCCCCTTCCTCGAAAGTGCTCCCAATGAAGAGGATGCTCTTTTTGAAGATGGCCCGACTAAATATGGCTCCTCTCTTGAACCTAGGACCGTAGAAAACTCCCGTAACCGCGAGATCTAAGAAGTTGGCCTCCCCCAGGAAGGCCGCCTCATCGAGAAAGATGTCTTTTTCCGCAGCAACCGCCGTCAGTCTTGCATCGTTTTCGAACGTTGAGCCGGTGAGGGTGAGGACTTTTTTGAAGGTTGCGTACGACCAGTCCACTGCGCCCCTGATCTTCGTCCGCTCAAGAGTGATTTCACCTTCGACAAGTACTGACTTGAGGTTGAAAACGCCCTCAATCAGGGCGTTCTTGATCTCAACCGCCTTCCCACCCTTGATGGCCTCCACGACCTCCTCTGCGGTAATTGGGTTAGCCTCCTGCTCGGCCTCGCTACAGTCATCGGGGAGAACGTAGCTCAAGAGGAGGGGCGTTATTTCTTTGAGGGGCTGCATGATCCACCTGCCACTGGCGTTATCGTGTTCCACTCCCCATCATTGCTCTCTCGCATCCTCAGCAGTAGCACAACAGCGATGGCCCCGCAAGCGGCTGTGCCGGAGAAAGACCCTATGAGCGAGAGCGCGGACCTCACCACGATGATTCAGACTCAGCGGGGCTTCCAAACACTCCACGCGAGGAAGAACCAGCCCAAGAGAAACGCAACGCCACCGATCGGGGTGACGGCGCCCAGCCAGCGAATGCCGGTGAGGCTGAGAAGATAGAGGCTCCCCGAAAAGACAACGGTTCCTGCCACGAAGAGCCAGCCCGCGGCCGTGATCCCGTCCCCTGGCCAACGGCCCCCCGCCCCGGCCACGGCGAGCAGGGCCAGGGCATGGTACATCTGGTAGCGCACGCCGACTTCAAAGATGTCCAACATCTCGGAAGATAGCTTCTCTCTCAGCGCGTGAGAGCCAAACGCTCCCAGCGCCACCCCGAGCAAAGCAGACACTGATCCCAGCGCAAAAAAGACGCGATCCATTTCTCAGCCTCCTTCTCACTTGCGTTCACGACGCTCGCCAGCCTACACCATTGTCTCAATCGCTCACAGTTCACACCATACATCAAACAGGGCCCCATGCGCGCCTCAACAGCGATCACGGAGCGTTGACAGTGCCAGTAGGCCACGGTAGAGTGAAACCGCCATGAACCTGCTGCCCCTCACGCTGCTCGCTCTGCTCGTGGCACTCCCAGCCTCCGCCGAGTCTCCCCTTGAGCGGGCGAAAGCCCTCTATACGAACTACCACGAAGACTTGAACCATCTCGATACCGCTCGCGATCTGCTCGAGCAGATGCTGAAAAGTGATCCTCAAGTCCAGGCCATGGTCCTTCTTTCGCACGTCTATTTCACCTGGGGCGACGTGCGGGCCAAGACCGATGAGGAAAAACTTCAGGCCTACGAGCGAGGGCGCGACGTGGCCAAGCGCGGGGTCGAGCTGGCGCCGCGCGACCCGGAGGCACACTTCTGGTACGCGGTGAATCTCGGGCGCTGGTCGCAGACCAAAGGGGTGCTGCGCTCGCTCTTCAATGTTCCCACCATGGAGCAGGAGATCAAGCTGCTCCTGGAGCTGGCCCCCACGCATCCGGGCACCCACAACCTCGCAGGAAACCTCTACTACACGCTTCCCGGACTATTCGGCGGAGACATGGCGAAAGCCGAGCGGCACTTCAAGAAGGCGCTCGAGTCCGACCCTCACTTCACGGGAGCGCGCGTTGATCTCGCCCGCTTCCTGATCACGAAGAAGAACTACGCAGAAGCGAGGCAAGAGCTGAGGAAAGTGCTCGAGGAGAAATCTCCCCGCACCTATGCCGACTGGGTGGTGAAAGACACCAAGCGCGCGCGCGAGCTGATTGAGTCCATCAAGGACAAGAAGGACTAG
>DATEAO010000485.1:0-16382 GCA_035288345.1 Candidatus Methylomirabilota bacterium
GCGGAGGTCGGCCAGCAAGAGATCCACACCGCCCCGGCGAAGCGCGTCCAGCGCGGCCTGGCCGTCCTCGGCGGCGATCACTCGGAACCCCTCCCTGCGCAGCGCGCGCCCCACGCTCTCCCTCACGCCGGCCTCGTCGTCCGCGACGAGCACTGTCGGTTCAATCATGGCCCGCGCCTTCACCTGGGGCGGGCACCCGGCCCTTGACGCCGTCGGTGTCAAGGGCACGCCCGCCCCCGCCGGAATTTCCCGCTTCGTCGCGTCCGAAGCCCGATCTCCGCTGCGACTGTCGGGCCGCGGCCGTGACGTCCGCGAGGCCGTTCACTACCAGGGGGAGGCTGAGCGTGAAGCGGGCTCCGCCACCGGCGACGTTCTCCCACGTGAGATCGCCGTGGTGCTCCCTGGCGATTTGACGCGCGATAGCCAGCCCGAGTCCGGTTCCGTGGGACTTGGTGGTGAAAAACGGCTCGAAGAGCTGCTCGGCGATGCGCGCGTCGATTCCTCCACCTGCGTCCGTGACCGAGACGGCGACGGCGTTCCCATCGAGCCGCGCGGAGACGAGCACTCGGCCACCGGGCGGCGTCGCCTCGATTCCGTTTTTGACGAGGTTCAAGAGAGCGCGCCGGGTGAGATCACGGTCGAACGGAAAGAGCGGAATGACCGCATCGCACTCGCCCGCAAGCGTGACCGACCGGCGCTCGGCCTCCGGCCTCAGAAAGCCCACCAGCTCCCGCACCACCTCGGCGAGCGAGTCCTCTTCGAGGCGGGCCCTGGGAATGCGCGCAAAGCTGAGATACTCCCCGGTCAGCTCGGCCAGTCTCGCCACCTCGGCTTTGATCCCCCGGACGAGGTCGCCGGCGTCGGCCATCATCGATCCCGGGCAGTTCGCCACGATTTCCTCGAGCATCTCCACGTTGAGGCCGATGGCGCTGATCGGGTTTCGCACCTCGTGGGCCATCCTGGCCGAGATCTCCCCCGTCGCGGCCAGCCGCTCGGCGCGGATCGCCTGCGCCTTGGTCTCCTCCAGCCGCTTGATCGCGGCTCGCAGCTCGGCGTTGAGCCGCTCGGCCTCTGACCGCGCGTACCGCTCGCGGTTTGCAATGTGACCAAGCGCCAGCCCCAACAAGCCGAAGAGCGCCGCGCGGGCGCCGATCTGCGACCAGTGCGTCTGCGGCACGACGAGGAAGTTAGCCAGCGCCATCAGCCCCGCCGAAAGCGAGGCCGCCACCAGCCCCACTCCCGCGCCGAAGTAGATGGCGTTCAACGTGATCAAGATCGAGAAGAGCAGGTAGTAGTGGCTCTCTCCGCCGCCGGTGAACCAGACGAGGAGGAAGACGATCGCCAGGTCCGAGGCGAGCGTCGCAACAAAGAGGGCCCGCGCGCGCTGGGGGAAGCGCGAGAGAAGAAGAAAGAGGGCCGCCTTGTAGAGAATAAACGTCCCGAGCAGGGGCCAGAGGTGGACCTCATGCTCGGGACGGAGCGGAGCGATCGAGAGCGCCGCAAGTCCCCCAATCATGGCGAGGCCGCGGAGCAGTGCGAACGTCAGCTCATCCTGCCCCAGCCTCTTTCCTGCCGCGTCTGTCTGAGACACGCGATCACGCCGCGCGCGCGCGCTCCTCAGCCTCCCGCCAAGTCGTGACGCCATCAGCGATCAGGGCCCAGCGCGGGAAGATGCCCCTGGACAGTCCCCACTGCGCGTCCGCAAACTCACGGCACGCCTTCTTGCACGTGATCCGCTCAGGATCGGGAAATCTCGTGCATGTCACCACGTCGGAAGGGTGCTGCGCCCACTCGAAGACCAAGAAGTCTGCGGTAACCACTCGCTTTGTCTGTGGACACGTGAACGTCTCCCTGACGCGCCTGGGAGCCCGAGGAAGCGCGCTCGCCATCAGGAGCAGGAGACCCGCTGCTCCAATGAGCAGGATCGGCGCCACCAGCAGCACGACTACCACTCTCGCCACGAGCTCAAGCATCCTTCTTCACCCCCCTAGCGAAGCTGCGCATAAGCCGAGAGAAATATCCTTAACGACACAGGCAGCAAGCGCAGTGCCAGAGCTGATCCCCGTGAATCTAAGGGGTTAGGAGTTCTGACTGCCGGCGCTTTGTCCCGGGGCTGAGACAGTGTGAGGCATCGCCTCCCGAGGAGGGTCAGCCGAGACCGGTCAGGGGACGGAGATTCCCCAGAGGCTCTTGGCCGCGAGGCCGATGACGTAGGTCACGGCCACTGCGGCAGCGAGGATGGCGACGTTGGTCGCGAGACGCCGGCGCATCTCCATCCCAGAAAGGAACGCGAGGATTCCTGAGACGGCAACAGTCGCTGCCGCGCCGGTTGCCAGCGACACGACGATCGTCCGCGCTCCCAGCACGACCGGCAGCACCGGGATGATTGCGCCAAGCAGATATGACAGTCCCACGATGAGCGCTGAGCTGAGTGGCGAGCCGAGAGGGATCGCCGCAACCGAGCGGTCTCCAAGGAACGCGCGCTTGCCCGATTCGATCTTTGTGATTTCACGCTCGGAGCTCGTCGCGACGAACGCGCCAGCCGCCATCGAGAACGCGCCCGCGACCGCGACGGTCGAGCTAGCGATCAAGATCGAGCGCGCGTCCTGAAACGCGGCAAAGAACCCGCTCACCGCCCCCAGAATCTCCACCAGGCCGTCGTTGAAGCCAAGAAAGAGGCTGCGGATCCTCTCGGGGTCGACCCGACGCTCGATCGACGCGCTCACCACCTGGTCCTCGTGGCGAAGCTCGTCGTCGAGGATCGTCCTCACCGCTCCCCCGAGCGGATCGTGCCGGTAGCGCTCCCAGAGCGTGAGATACTTCCGGACGCCGTGGATCTCGATGGCCTCAAGCACCAAATGGATTGCCGGCTCGCCAAGAAGCCGGCAGACCAGCGCAAGGAGCCTGAGTTTTAGCGAGCGCCAGGGGTCGAGCGATTGCAGATCCATCCCGAAGAACTCCCGCCAGAACGCCACGTGCTTCCGCTCGGTCAGGATCAGCTCGTCCAGCATCTCTCGGAGGGCACCCTGAGTCATCCCCCGGAGCGTTGTATAGAGCGAGAGATCGAACAGCTCGTCGAGCACAAGCGCGCGCCCGATCTTCTGCGAGCGAGTGACGACCCAAGGTTTCCGCCGGAGCCTAAGCAAGGAGATCACGCGCTGTTTTCCCGGCTGACCCCACGGCTCTCGTTTCGTTCCGGTTCGAGCGCGGGCTTCGCCCGCGCAATCCATGGGGGAGGTTCGGCCTCCCTCGATCGGCTTGTCCGATCGAGGTGGACGGGGGCCGTTGGGCGGGCCCCCCTCCGAGTCTTAAATCGGGAGGCCTCTTCGCCCCGCCCTCTCCTCCTTGGACTTTCGATCGAGCGCTTCCCCCCGAATCCTCGCCTTACACCTATCGCAGATTAGCTCCTGAGAGGGCTGAGCGCAAACCAGACAGTGAAGCTCTGTGACCTCTACTCTGGGTTTCGCTGGAGCTGACTGAGCGCTGCTCGCCTGAGCTTCCTCAGGAAGCTTCACGGTCAGCACCTGGCACGGCGCGGTCCGCACCACCGCCTCGGCCACACTTCCGGCCAGCGTGTGGAGCCGGCCGGTGCGTCCGTGGGTGCCGATCACGATCAAGTCGATCTTTTCCCGTTGCGCGTAGCTGACGATCTCAGAAGACGCCGAGCCTACGGCCACACTTTTTACGATCTCAATCTCGTCACCTTCAGTTCCGGCAAAGACTTTGAGCTTCGCAAGCCCCGCCTTTTGCTCTGAAGGGCTTTCGACCACATAAAGCGTATGAAGTCGGGCCCCGAAGTGTTCAGCGAGAGCCAAGGCAGTTCGAAACGCGTGGTGGGAGTGAGGAGAGAAATCAGTCGCGAGAAGGATCTCCTGGACAGCGATTATTCTCGGCGCGATCATAAAACACCCTCCGGGCAAACCCTGCGTCTCCTGGCTAGACGCCGTTTGAGTACTTGAACGGAGACTCAAGCATGGAGCGTGCCAGCTACAAGAGATGTGTTTTTAGCAGCTTAATGAGCGAGGCGCTGGGAATGCCGGGGTTCGCTGGGGCGATGATGTCTCATCAGAGGCTCTCGCTCCTAATCACGGCGCCCTAGGACATGGGTAATTCGCTCTATTGTTCAGCCCCGTAGCGAACCGCGATGAGCGAACCGATCGCTGCTCGGAGATCGGAGATCTCCCCCCGGCAGTATCGTCTTTCGGTCTTTCTCAGATCTCTTGCCAACTCCTGATCGGAGAAGATGTCGAGCACCCAGCGGGAGAAATCTCCCCGGCCGGTGTGGTACGTCAATGCGTCATCATCAACGAGGAGAATCTTCCGGCGGAACTCATTGAGGCTCTCGGCAGTTGCAGCGAGCCGCCCATCAGGATGGCGAAAGGAGAAGCGGTGCTCAGCGGGGACACGGGAATCCGCGTATTTCTTCAGGTGACGGACATGGGGGAGTTCGCGCGGCGTGGCCACGAATGTGAGCGTGGTCCGTTTGGCCGTTTCATCATCCGGTTGGACGATGAGGAACTCCCCTCGGGGGAGGGCGGGCAGAATTGACGCGGCTTCTGTTCCCATTCCCGAGCATTCGTCAAGAAATCGCCGGAGAAACCCCAGCTCTTCGGGGATCTTCATGCGGGCCAGAATCAAGACATCCATCGCCTTCAGGACCAGCTCTCTGATCCAGCTCCCTTTATAGCTCACCAGGCAAAAGCCTTTGTCTTCAAGCCCGATGGACCGGTCAGCGACCCCCTCGCGATGGAGCGAGTAGTGCGCTTCATCGAGAACGACCCAATGAGGGAGCCCGCGGCCGCGCCTGAGCAGATGGACCAGCTCCAACCCCTTCTCGATCATCCTCACCTTCATTGCGTGGGGAAGGCTCGCGAGGTCCATGACGACAGAGCCGAGAGGGTTTCGATCAAACTGATCAACTGCCCGTTCGAGTGACGCCTTATCCTGAATCTCTCCCCAGATCACTCCCGGCAGCCGCCGGAGCGATTGAAAATCTCCCTCGGGATCGAAGACGCAGACGGCGTAGTCACGGCTGATCAAATGTTCGATGACCCCCCCTGTGAGCCAGGACTTCCCGGCCAGCGGATCACCGAGAACGAGCATGTTCACCCCGCGCGCGGGAATGGTAACGGGTTCAGAGCTCTCCACGGCCCAGCCGAGTGTGATCCGGTGACGGGACGAACGTGGAAGAGGAAGCGTCTCGTGAAGAATCGGCCCCGCGATCGCCTGCGCGATTCCCTCGCCGTCGTCGCCGGAAAAGATCCAATCGGCTCGCTCCCAGAGCGCCGGGACCGCGTTCGCCGGACATCCGGCCCAGCCGCACGCCTCAAAAAAGTCAACGTCGTTCTCGGCGTCTCCCAGGGCAAGCACGTCGTGAAATGAGAGACCCAGTTCACGAATCACCAGGCGAACTCCTTCGCCTTTCGAAATCCCAGCAGGCACGAGCATGAGCGCGGCCCGGTTATAACAGCGCTGGAGGTTCACCCCCGCGGCCCCGAGCGCCTCATTGACCTTCTCCTCGTCCCCTCGCCCCACCCCCACGATGACCCGCCCGGCCTGAAAAGAAATCCCCCGCCGATCCAGTTCAGCCAGCAGCCGGGACGGAGGAGGCGGCGCCTGGTCGCGAAGCACTCCAGGCCCAGGGAAGTAGATGACACCGCCGTTTTCAGCGACAACCGCGTCGAAGAGATCGAGCCGCTCGCAGACCCGAGTCAGCTCGAAGAACGTCCGCCCAGTCACCAGGATGAGTCTGAGCCCGGCCTGACGCGCTTGCTCGAGCGCGGAAAGCGCGGCCTGTCCGATCCGATCCTCGGACGCCAGGGTGCCGTCGTAGTCGCACGCCAACGCTTTAAACAGCATCACGAAAAAGGGTCAGCAAGGAAAATGCCACTCCTAGAACCTCTGAGCTGTCAGCCGTCAGCGCTCAGCAAAATCAACGAGGGACTCCGCTTGTCGGACTGGCTGCTGAGTACTGATCGCTGACTGCTTGTACCTCCTGGAGGGAGACCAGATGCCCCACCTGAGGCGCGAATTCCCCGGTCCTCGCACGAGGGCAACGAGCCGGACGCTGGAATTCCTTGAGTTTCTTAATCGAACGAAAAGGCATCTGAGTTGCACGGTCTAAAAAGTGAACCTTATCTCCCTTCAGGAGGTGGACTATGATCGGCGACGTCTGTACCAAACCCGTGGTAACAGTCCAGGCGGACACGACCGTGGAAGAGGCCGCCCGGCTGATGCGCGCCAAGAATATCGGCGCGCTCGTGGTCACCAACAATGGGAAGCCTAAAGGCATTCTGACCGATCGAGACATCACGGTCAACGTGGTGGCTCGTGGGCAGGACCCCGCGGCTGTCCATGTGGGTGACGTCATGCAGAAGAACCTTTCAGTGATCAGAGAGGACAAGGGGATCCTCGACGCGACCAGGGTGCTCAGTCAGAAAGGGGTGAGGCGGCTTCCGGTGGTGGACAAAAAGGGAAAGCTGCACGGGATCATCGCGCTCGACGACCTTCTGATGCTCCTCGGGAGTGAGATGGGGCTCGTCTCCGCAGCGCTCTCACGTGGGCTGGGGCGAGCGCAAATCTAGCGCCGTGGCGATAAGCTTCGCATCCCGGCGTTCTCGGTCGTCGGAACCCCTCAACGTATACGGCATACGCCTCGGGGTTCCTTCTCCCTCGGGCCTTGGGCTGCTCGCTTCTCGCCACGGCGCGAGTGCTGCGTCCAAACTGAAGCTTGACAGAAACGTGCAAACTTTGGGCGAACAAGCAATCTAGCCTGGATGTCAGATGTCAGATGTCCGCCGAATCGGATCTCGGATGTCGGATTCCGGGATTTCGACTAACTGACATCTGAGATCTGACATCTGACATCGATCTATGACTGACGATACCCTGGCGAGAATGTTCTGGAACCGGGTCGAAACGAGTGGGCCTGCCCCTGCCCAGATGTTCAAGCGTGGCGGCCGGTGGCACACGCTGAGTTGGACTGGGGTCGGCGATATCGTCCGCGAACTCGCCCTTGGCCTCCTCGCCCTTGGCAGGCGCGGAGGCGAGACGATCGCCCTGCTGTCGACCAGCCGGGGAGAGTGGGTCCAGGCTGACTTCGCAATCCTCTCGGCAGGCTGCGTCACAGTTCCCATATATGCCACCTATCCCCCTGGTCTCATCGCCTACATCCTGAACGACGCTGGGGCCACAACGCTGATTGTGGAGAACCCGGCGCAACTCGAAAAGGTCCTGGAAGTCAGAGGAAAGACGCCGGCCCTGGAACGTATCATTGTCATCGAGGGCTACGAGGGCCAGGAGCCTTCAGTGCTGACGTGGGAGGCGCTTCGTGGCCTCGGGCGAGACCATGCGGACAGGCTCAAGAGCGTGCTTGCGGAGCGTGTGGCGCTTGGTCGCGCTGACGACATCGCGACCATTGTGTACACCTCTGGCACGACCGGCCCGCCAAAAGGGGTCGTGCAGACACACGGAAACCACCTTGCCGCCCTTCACGCCACCGCCGAGGTCACTCAGGTCGAGGCCGGGGAGGTGCACCTCCTCCTCCTGCCGCTGGCTCATAGCTTCGCGCGCCTCGAGGCATTCATGGGTGCCTACGTCGGGCTCACGACAGCGTTTGCCGAGAGTCTCGACACGGTAGCTGAAAACCTCCGCGAGGTCCGCCCGCACTTCTTCTGCGCCGTGCCCAGGCTCTTCGAGAAGGTCTACGCAAAAATCCTGACCAGCGTCGAGCAGGGCTCACCAATCAAGAAACGAATCTTCTTCTGGGCGCTCACTGTTGGGCGCGCAGTCTCGAAGCTCCGGCAGGCGCGACAACCAATGCCGATCGCGCTCCGGCTTCAGCAGAGGCTTGCGCACCAACTGGTTTTCGCGAAGCTCCACGAGGCCCTGGGTGGGCGCCTCCGATTCGCCGTCTCAGGAGGCGCCCCCCTTGCGCGCGAGATCGCCGAGTTTTTCCATGCCGCGGGCATCTTGATCCTCGAAGGCTACGGGCTCACAGAAACATGCCCGGTCCTCACCTTCAACCGGATCGATCACTTCAAGCTCGGCTCGGTGGGCCCAGCCATCCCCGGCGTTAAGCTTCAGATCGCACCCGACGGCGAGATCCTCGCCCGCGGACCGAACATTGCGGCGAGGGGCTACCTCAACCAGCCTGAGGCCACGGCCGAAGTCTTCAGGCCCGACGGGTGGTTCCATACCGGGGACATCGGCCGGCTCGATGAGGAGGGGTTCCTCTACATCACGGACCGCAAGAAGGACTTCATCGTCACCTCCGGTGGGGCGAACATCGCGCCCCAGCACATCGAGAACCTTTTGAAGACGGACCCATTCATCGGCCACGCGATGGTCTACGGCGATGGACGTCCCTACCCGGTCGCGCTCATTGCCCTGAATCCTACGGAACTTGCAACGTTCGCGAAAGCCAGGGGCATTCTCGTCACGGACTACGCTCAGCTCACGAGGCACCCCGCTGTGCTGGAGCATGTGGGCCGGATTGTGGAGGCTAAGAATGCCGGCCTCCCCACGTACGCGAGGATCAAGAAGTTCGCATTGGTTCCGGCCGAGTTCACCGAGGTTGGCGGCGAGCTGACGCCGACCCTCAAGGTGAAGCGAAAAGTCGTGGCCGACCAGTTCCATGACCTCCTTGAGGCCCTCTACCACCAATGAACGACGTGCCCACGTCGCTGACAGATAGAGCGGCTGCGGACGCCATCGAGGAACGAGTTCTTGAGATCGTTGAGGGGCTCGTGGCCGAATTGGGTGGCCGGGCGCTTTTCGGGCCGGTCGCGCTCGATCACTCCCTTGACCGCGACCTCGGCATCGGCAGCCTGGAGCGGGTTGAGCTGCTGCTGCGCATCGAGAAAGCCTTTGGAGCGCGTCTATCAGACAGCGTGATGGCCGAGGCTGACTGCTCGCGCGATCTCGCTGACGCGATCCGAATTGCTGCTCCTCCAGTTATCGAGCGCAGGCCCGAGGCCCGGGCTCCGCTCGGGCCGGGCGTTGCGGCTCCGGCCGATGCTCAAACGCTCGTCGAGGCCCTTCGCTGGCACGCGCAGAACCATCCGGAGCGAACTCACATCTTCCTTCGGGAAGACGATGGCGCCGAGACGCCGATCAGTTACGGAACGCTCTGGCATCGCGCGATGGCCGTCGCAGCAGGACTCCGCGATCACGGCGTCGGGCCCGGCCAGTCGGTCGCCCTCATGCTTCCGACAGAAGCCGCGTTCTTTGACGCGTTCTTCGGCATCTTGCTCGCGGGCGGCGTTCCCGTTCCGATCTACCCACCGTTTCGTCTTGATCGAATCGAAGAGTATGCCCAGCGTCAGGTCGGCATCCTGCGAAACGCAGAGGCCCGCCTGCTCATCACCTTCGGGCTGGCCGAGCGTGTCGCGCGCCTGCTGCGCGGACGCGTCCCGTCATTGCAGGACGTCACCACGGTCGATCGGATCGCCCTTCCGAACGTCATGGTGTCGCCCATGCTCCAGCGCAGCAACGAGCCGGCGCTCATCCAATACACCTCAGGGAGCACAGGTGACCCGAAGGGAGTGCTCCTTTCCCACGCGAACATCCTGGCGAACATCCGCGCCATTGGCCAGGCCATCGCCGTCGGCCCCGATGATGTCGGGGTGAGCTGGCTCCCGCTCTATCACGACATGGGGCTCATCGGCACGTGGCTCACTACCCTCTATTTCGGAATCCCGATCGCGATTCTCTCGCCTCAGAGCTTTCTCGCCCGCCCAGGCCGCTGGCTCTGGGCGATCCACGCCCACCACGCCACACTCTCAGTGGCTCCCAACTTCGCCTACGATCTCTGTGTAAGAATCGTGAGGGACGACGAGATCGAGGGCTTGGATCTCTCCTCACTGCGGGTGGCGTTCAACGGCTCAGAGCCGGTGAGCTTTGAGACGGTTGAGCGATTCACCCGTCGTTTCCGCGCGTACGGCCTTCGGCCAGAAGCGATCTGCCCGGCCTATGGACTGGCAGAGTCGTCAGTCGCACTGACCGTCGCTCCAATCAGCCGTCCCCTTCGCAACGATCGCGTGCGCCGTGAGCCCTTTCAGCGTTCCGGACGAGCAATTCCCGCCGAACCCCACGAGCCAAGCCCACTCATGTTCGTTTCGTGCGGCAAGCCGCTTGCGGGCCACGAGGTGCGGATCATCGACGAGAAAGGCAAGCCCGTTGAGGAGCGACTCCAGGGAACGATTGAGTTCCGTGGACCATCGGTAATGACCGGCTACTTCAGGAATCCCGAAGCCACCCAGGCCGTGGTCCACGATGGGTGGGTGGACTCTGGTGATCTGGGGTACTGGGCTGACGGGGAGCTCTTCATCACAGGTCGGCGGAAGGACCTCATCATTAAAGCTGGCCGAAATCTTCATCCTCAGGAGATCGAAGAGATCGTGGGTGACGTTCCCCAGATCAGAAAAGGGTGCGTGGCAGCCTTTGCGGTCCCTGACCCTTCAATCGGGACTGAACGATTGGTCATCGTTGCCGAGACTCGAAGACGTGAGCCGCAACTCCGAGAGCAGCTCCGAGCCGCTGCTTTCGACCGCGTCACAAGAGCGCTCGGGCTCCCGCCCGACGTCGTCATCATCGGTGAGCCCGGCTGGGTGCTGAAAACCTCGAGTGGAAAGATCAGGCGCGGCGCTATACGTGAGGCGTACCTCTCAGGGACATTGGGGCGGAAGCGGCCCTCAGCCCGGGCTCAACTGGCCCGGCTCTTCGCGAGAGATCTCCTCGAACGTCTCAGGCAGCTTGGTCAGCGAGTGATCGCGCTGGGTTACACAGGTTATGTGGGACTGTTGCTGCTCACGCTCCCGCTCTTCTGGCTGTCACTGCTTCTCGCTCCTCGAGGCCGCGCGGCAGACCGGCTTTTGAGACGCTACTGCCGAGGGCTGCTCGCTCTCAGCGGCTGCCGGCTTCGCGTCGAGGGGGTCGAGAGTCTCATGAGAGCAGGGCCAGCGGTGTTGGCGAGCAATCACGCAAGTTATATCGACTCGGCCGTCCTGCTGGCCGCGATCCCGATGGCGACGGAGTTCCGGTTCATCGCCAAGCGCGAGCTGTCCGCTTATCCGCTCATTGGCACAGTGATCAGGAAGCTCGATTACTCCTTGGTGGAGCGGGTAGATCTTTTGCGAAGCGTGGCCGACGCCGAGCGCATCACCGAGATCCTCCGTGTCGGAACTTCACTTCTCTTCTTCCCCGAAGGGACCTTTCTCCGACCGCCGCAGCTCCTCCCCTTCAGGCTCGGAGCATTCAAGGCCGCGGTGGAGGCCCAGCGTCCCGTGATCCCGATCACGATCCGCGGGACACGCGAGATCCTTCCAGCCTATAGCTGGCTTCTTCGACCCGGAGCCATTACCGTAGTGATCGGAACGCCCATCAAGCCAGAAGGGAGCGGCTGGCCCGAGATCGTCCGCCTCAGAGACCTCACCCGAGCCGAGATCGCCCGATGCTTGAAAGAAACGTTCGAGGATCAAGGGGGCCGGACTTGAGGCCCAACGCCATTCGCACGAGCGCTGGCTTCACCCGCCGAATGGCGAAGTCGGCAGTCTCCATTTGACATTCGCCTTGCAGCGAATCGCCTGCTCCGCAGCTCGGCGAAAGAGCGGCCTGGAGCACCTTTTACCGGCGCCGCCGGCCCGAGCCGGCGATCACCGCGGCGGCCCCGGCCGTTGCAAGCTCCGAAAGCGGCACCACGCTCACGCGCCGATCGAGATCGTAGCGGCGATCTCCGGGATAGAGCACCGTGAGGTGCTCGAGCCGCAAGTCAGCCAGGGTGGCGCATCGAGGGGGTAAGCCGCGGCGCGTCCTGAATTTTGACTTCGACCCCGCAGCGACGCCCTCGAACGAACAGGAGGAGGTCCAGCTCCGCACCGGTATAGGTCGCCCAGAAATAAGCGGCCTCGGGGTGAATCACCCTGAGGGTTTCTTCGATGGCGTACCCCTCCCACGAGGCGCCGACCTTTGGATGAGACAGGAGCTCGCGTTCGGACGCAAGCCCGAGCAGCGCGTGCAAGAGGCCGCTGTCGCGGACGTACACCTTGGGGGCCTTGACCTGCCGCTTGTTGAGATTTTCATGCCATGGTTGGAGCTGTCGAACAAGGAACAACCCGGTCATGAGATCCAGGTACCGGCGGGCGGTCGGCTCCGAGGCGCCGAGGGAGCGCGCGGCCTCCGCCGCGTTCCACACACCGCCGTGGTAGTGGGCCAGCATCGTCCAAAACCGCAGCAGCGTGACGGCTGGAATCGTGATGCCGAGTTGCGGCAGGTCGCGTTCGAGGTAGGTCTGGATGAACTGGCGGCGCCAGACCAGGCTCGCCTGCTCAGAGCGCGCGAGGTAAGCGGGGGGGAATCCCCCGCGTCGCCAGTGCCGCGCGAGCGCCTTCACGCCGAGCTCTTCCAGCCCGAACCCGCTCAGGGTGATGGTCTCCAGCCGGCCCGCGAGCGTCTCCGACGACTGGCGCAGAAGTTCTGGTGTCGCGCTCCCGAGGATGAGAAACCGCGCCGGCAGCGGTCGCCGGTCGGCAAGCACCCGCAAGACCGGGAAGAGGTCCGGCCGGCGCTGGATCTCGTCAATCACCACCACGCCCTTGAGCGGCGCGAGCGCCGTCATCGGTTCGGAGAGCCGGGCGAGGCTCGCGGGGTCTTCGAGATCGAAATACTTCGGCGAGTCCGCGGGCACAATCTGGCGCGCGAGCGTGGTCTTGCCGGCCTGTCTCGGCCCGATGAGGGCGACGACGCGGCTCCGTTTGAGGGCCGCGCGGATCGCGGCCAGCCAGCGGGGACGCTCGATCATGTGTCAACGCTACCATGAAAATCGAACATCGACAGTTGGATTTTCACGGAGGTCAGGGTCTCCATCTATGCGACCTGAGCCCGGAACTCTGAGAAAGCCGCTCGGGGCCGCCGGGGGGAACCCGCCGGCCGGCGGATGGACCGTCCTGGTGCGAGCATGGACACTAAGCCGAGGACGGTGTCAACGTGGACCCGTCCTGGCACGCTCACTCCTTAGAGATGGAGCGGGCGAATCGGGCGTGCTGCGCGGAGATCTCTGAGGATTTCTTCGGGGTCACGATTGTCGGGGAGTCCACCAAGTAAGACTTTCAAGTCGGCGAGAGGTTTGGCGTTCCGAAATGGGTCCTCCTCTCGTCGCCACGGACTAGAATCCTTTGGCTGAATGTCGCGCCCCGACTTGCTCATCGTTCTACCTCCTGATTCAGTCCCCTCATACTACCAAATCAGGCCAATGATTCATAACAGCTCGTCTGATTCATTACCATTGCCTACAGCGCTACCGTCCACTGGTCGGATTTGAAGAGCTTCTGTTTCTCGTGGTTGACGCGATCAAAACCGCTCCCGGCTGATCGTCTGGACGCGCGCCTCAAAGCCCCGGGGTGTTTCATGATCATCTATCCCTAGCCTGCGTCCGCTCCCACGCAATTTCGAGCATAGGGAGTTGGATCTGACCGGCATCCTCGCGAGGATTGCCTGCCCTCACAGTCCAAGCCAAATTGGGTTAAATTGGGGTACGATACCTAGGAGGAGCCGAAAATATGAATCTCCTGATCGAGGAGAAACGCGATGAGCTGCTCCGGCTGTGTGCCAAGTATCGCGTCAGGCGGCTCGAATTGTTCGGGTCGGCGCTCAGCGACCAGTTCGATCCGGCAACAAGCGATCTGGACTTTCTTGTCGAGTTCCTACCCCTTCAGCCCGGCGAGCGCGCCGATGCCTATTTCGAGCTGCTCAATGCGCTCCGCGAGCTATTTCAGCGCAACGTGGATCTTGTGATGGCGAAGGCGATCAGAAACCGCTATTTCCTCGAATCGATCAACCGAAACCGTACTCTCCTTTATGCGGCTTGAATCCAGGAAACTTCTGGAAGACGCCGGCTACGACCAGGTCTTCAAGACCAAGGGCGTGACGAGCTTCAAGACGGTGTGAACGGAGCCGCGATGCCGGAGATCTCCCGTTTTCTTGGTGTTGTCATCCTGATGCACTTAGGGAACACAATCCACCCCATTTTCACGCGCGCTACAATGAGTTTGAAGCGGCCCTGCTGATCGAAACCCTCGGCGTGATGGAGGGCCACCTGCCACCCAGGGTGTTGAGCCTGGTGGTGGAGTGGGCCGGATTGCATCAGGCGGAGTTGCTGGAGAACTGGGAGACCTTGCGCTCGACCGGTCAGTTTCGCCGAATCGAGCCGTTGGTGTGAGGAGGTTGTTATGTTACTCAAGATCGAGGAAGCCACATATCTCGGGAACCACCGATTCATGGTGCGCTTCAACGACGGACGATCCGGGACGGTGGACATTCGACCAATGGCCGACGAGGGGCCCGGGACGGTGTTTGCGCCGCTGGCTGACGAGGATTTCGTCCGCCGCTTCACGTTGGAGCATGGGACCCTCTGCTGGCCCGGAGAGCTGGATGTGGCGCCGGAGTACATCTATTTCTTGGCGTTTCGCGACGATCCGGCGCTGCATGAGCAGTTTGTGGATTGGGGTTACTTGCCACAAACCGCTCGCGCATGAAGCTCCAGTTCGACCCCAACCAGCAGTTCCAGCTCGACGCCGTGGCCGCCGTCACGGACCTCAACCGGCTAACGACTTAAACCCTCGCTCGTTGGAGCTTCGCCTCTACGTGGGCGAGCGACCAGTCGAAGAGCGCCGAGGTCCACCGGTCGGATTTGAAGAGCTTCTGCTTCTCGTGGTTGACGCGATCAAACAGCTCCCGCCCGATCGCCTGGATGCGCGCCTCATCAGGCTGGCGTAGAAATAGTCAAGACGTAAAAGCCCGACCCCGAAGCGTCCCGGAAGCTCTCCTTTGCTGCAGCGACGCATTGCCGTCACGAGTGGCCCCCCAAGACTTCAACGAGCTCGGCGATGACTTGGAGCCCGCCCTCTTGCGCGCTGGCGAGTTCGATCGGCGCGAACTCCGGGTTGTTCGGCTTCAGCGTGATCTTCGCGTGCCGCCACGATTCCTCTGCGGGCACCTTGTCACTCTCGTAGCGCTTGACGGTGTAGCGCTCGCCCGTTTCGGGGTCGGCCGCATCGCGTAGCTGGACGAGCACGGTCTTGCCCTGGCGCGTGCCGGTGACGGGAGCCGCGAAGAGGCAGAACGAGCCATCCGGGATGGCCGGTTCCATAGACTTGCCGACTACCTGAGCGACGAACATCCCGGGACGTAGCCGACGCTTCGAGTCGATCTCGACCCACTCCCAGTTATCGTCCTCGACGTGCTGCGGATCGCTGAACGCGCCGGCGGCGGCCTTGAGCGGGACCAGTGGCACGCAGGTGACGTAGCGATCCTCGCGGCGCGGCCGAACGATTCGGATCGGTAGCTGCCCCGCGGCGTCAACCGCAGCGGCGCTTCCCTCACCCGCACTGCCGCGCAGCCGCCGGTAGGCCTCTGACGCCATCCAGGCCGTGACGACTTCCTGAAAGGGCGGATCGTTCATGAACCGCACGAAGATTTCCTCGTTCTGGTCCATGCGTTCCACGAAGAGGGTCTCGAGCAGGTTCTTGAATACGAGCTCGAACTTGTCGCCAGGATTCACCGCCGCCGCCTGTCTCAAGCCGTCGTCGGCCATGGCGGCCTCGACGATCTGATCGAAGAACAACTGATCGGCCTGGTTGAAGTCGGTGCCGAAGCGTTCATTCACGAGGTCGATCAACTGCGACAGCGGCATGGGCTGCGGTCGAACGAGACCGCTGCCAACCTCCGTAGGGCCGTCCAGGCGTCGGGCGTCGCCGTCCTGCAGCGAGATCGATCCTTCGCTGATCTTCTGCAGGCGGTAGTACTCGAGCCGCACCTCGTCGTCGAACTGGTAGGCCGGGCCGCTGCTCCGCCGGGGCAACTTCGCGGCCAGATGCCGGAGGAACACGTACAGCCGCTCGAGGTCCGAGTCCTGATACGGGATCACCTGGCTGAGGAATCCGTACAGGTTGCGGAACGCTTGCACCTTTCCCCGCCACAGCTCCGCTTCGTCCTCGTCAACGCGTTGGCGCACACTGAAGCGGGACACCGCCGGGTCCAGTGCCGCATTCATCGCCTGATGATCCGCGGCACTCTGTCGCTGCTTCGGCTTGAAGTAGACTGCACAGAACCGTTCTACCTCTTCGGCCAGATAGACGCCCGAGGCATCCAGCTCGCTCTTGATCTGATACATGCGCGCGGGATCGACCTCTTCGCCCATCTCCGCGCCTTCGTAATAGGCCTTGAACGCTTCGCGGATCTCCTGACGGTCGTTCACGAAATCGAGAACGAAGGTGTCCTCCTTGAGCGGATGGATGCGATTCAGTCGCGAGAGGGTCTGGACCGCCTGGATACCCGCCAGCCGCTTGTCCACGTACATCGTGTGCAGGAGCGGTTGGTCAAAGCCG
>DATEAO010000486.1:0-5772 GCA_035288345.1 Candidatus Methylomirabilota bacterium
CGCCACCGCTCTCAGCGGGGTGTTCTCGTACGCCAGGGCCTGGATCAACCCTCCCCAGACCTTTTCGTAGGAAGCGGAGAACTCGGCCCGATACGGCGGGGGCAGGAGTGGGCTCACGTGAGGGCGCGAACACCCGGCCAGGATAAGGAGCAACGCGATGGCCATCCGGTGATTCATTGTCAGGGTCGCGCGATCAGGTCATCTCTTTTTTTGACAAACCCGCACGTCACGCTATCGCTTGTGATGATCGACTCCGCTGTAGGCGGTAATGAAGCGGACAATTCTGGCCTCATCGAACTCATCGAAACTGTCGATGCGACCCCACGCAGTGAGCGCGATCTTCTGTGGGAGCCCGGGGTAGGGGGCGAGAATGACATGGTCCCGATATCGCTCAACGACGCCGCGCAGCTTGGCCACAAGCTCGGGACAGTCGCAGCTATATTGGACCATCACTCCCCCATCCTCAAGGTTGTGCACTTGCAACTCCTTCGCGATCGGCGTGGTGTGGATCCCCCAGGGCGCGATGTACGGGAGATGGGGGCCTGACGTCGGAGGAACCGAGTTGTACGGCAAGTGGGGATCACTCGGCGACACGAGATGAACATTCCCCTGGGTGGGAACGGCCCGACCCGGCAACTCAGCGGTCGACCGCCACGCCAACCAGACGACCACAGCCACGGCAACCAGAACGACGAAGCCGCCAACGAACCAGCCTCTCCGCTTCTTGACGACCGGCCCTCTTTTTGTCTGCGATCGATCCCGTCGACGGTTAGCCATCCCAGCGGCTCCAGCGAATGAGGCGGTGATGAGGCGTTGCGCGGGACGGCATCACGCCTTCAACTGGACTCGCCAGACGCAGTAGAGGGCCACAACGAAGAGGAACAAGGTTTGGGCCCCCCTGAGGTACCCTCCGGTTGTCAAATCATAGATGCCAAACGGGAGCCCTGCCATAGTGAGTACCGCCATGACCATCCCAAGGAACCCAATGGCTACCGAGACCCCCATCACCCATATCCACACCATGGCGTCCCTCCTCCTTTTTCCTGCACTCTTTTTGCTGGTTCGCTCGTGCTGGCGGAAGCGCGTGGGAGTCGAACCCACCTCCAGCTTGTCTAGAGCCGGACACCGGATTTGAAGTCCGGGAGGCCCACCGGGATCCTGTGCGCTTCCCAATGGCCTCTGCCAGTTGTCCTTGGGAGGGTTTCACTCTACCACAAACCGTCTTGCCTCACCAAGGCGTGGCACTCACTCCCGGGGCGTGTGGCGATGACGGAACAGCGCGCTCCCCTTTTGGGAAGAGTGGGCAAAGGAGAGCACAGCGGAGATACGACTTTCTTCGTTCGTTGGGTCAGGGAAAGATGTTACGAGCCCGATTCCGGGCGGGGGGTCAGCCGGAGGGAATCTCCAGGATAGATGATCGCGTCCTCGCGGAGGCCGTTCCAGCGGGCGATTTCGGTCAGAGAAATCTGGTAGCGAAGCGCGATCTCACCTAGCGTATCCCCAGGACGCACCACATGGACTCCCGCCTTCGGCTGCGCCGGTGCGGGCCGAACGGTCTTGTCCGAGAGAGCGCGAGCTTGCGTGAATCGATGCGGGGCAGCCACCGGCACCACGAGCTCCGATCCGGCCCTGATCATGGTGCCCTTCATGCCATTGAGCGTCTGGATCTCCTGCGGGGTTGTTCCGTACAGGCGAGCGATCTGGATGAGGTTCTGCGTGGACTGCACTTTGTGAAGGGTGAAGCTCCCGACGGGTCCGGTCAAAAAGAGCGCCAGTCGCGTTTCGAGCCGCTCACCGCTTCCCGCCGGAAGTTTGACCGCGTAGGAGCCATTGGGTGGTGTGATCCCGCGACGCAGCTCAGGGTTCAAGTTACGAAGGGCCTCGACGGTGACCCCGGTCCACTGCGCAATCGTTCTGAGCGCCAGAGCGACCGGCACGGCCACAACGTCCACCGGCTCGGGCTTCTGATAGACCACGCGAAACCCGTAGCGATCCGGCTCCTTCGCGATCAAGGTTCCCGCAACGATGGCAGGAACAAACTGTTTCGTCTCTTCCAAGAGGTGCCGGGTCTGGATCAGTCGCCAGAAGTCGCGGCTCCCAGTGCGCTGGATCGCCTTCGTCACCCTCACCTCTCCGGCGTTGTACGCCGCCTGGGCGAGAAACCACGAGCCAAATTGGTTGAACAGGTCCTTCAGGTACTCCGCCGCCGCCCGGGTGGATTTCTCCGGGTCCAGCCGCTCGTCTACCCAACGGTCAACTGTCAGACCGTACCGGCGCGCGGTCCCTTCCATAAACTGCCACAGCCCCTTCGCGCCAGCCCTGGACACCGCGACCGGGTTGAACCCGCTTTCGATCATCGCGGTATACGCGAGCTCCTCGGGAATGCCTTTCTGTCTGAATGTCTCCTGGATCATCTCGCGGTACCGACCGGAGCGGCCCAGCCACCGCTCAATCGCTTCGCGCCTTTGAGCCGACTGAAAGAGCGTGAGGAAATTTCTGACTTTGTCGTTGACAACCAGCGAGTACGGAGGAACCTGCCCGGCGGCATCCGGCGCCGTGAGGGCGCCACGAGGTTCCACGAAGAGAAGATCCGATGGATTTAACTCGGCCGGCGACGGTGTCTCCTGGGGGACCTGAGCTTCCGTCGAGGCGGAAGGAACGGAGTCGTCAGTCGCGTCGGCGGAAGCGGTGAACGCCAACGACACGTGCAGCGGCCCCAAGAGAATCACCGCTAATGTGAAAGATGCGAAGAACTGGCGTGGCATAAGGAGGTGAACTAAGTCTGTTTTTATCATAGCTTGCCTCGAGAAGTCAACCGAAAACGTCAGGAATTTTCTTGACACGTCAAGCGGCGCTCATTAGATTTGGTGAGGTGAATGCCTCTTCTCAAAGAAGTACTGAAAAAGAGGTACTTAGATCAGGAAAGGAGGTGAAACCAGATGAGAGTGGAGAAAATCGTTGCGATCTTTGTCGCGATCGCGTTCCTTTTCGGGACCCTGGGGATCGCTCAGGCCGCCCAACACGAGGCGAAGCCCGCTGCTGCCGCCAAAACCAAAAGCGCCAAGGGATCGGTAAAGTCGGTCTCAGAGAATAGCCTCGTCGTCATGTCGTCGAGCAAAGACAAGAAAGAGATGAGCTTTGCGCTTGACGCGAAGACGATGATCAAGAAGGCCGGAAAGGCGGTGACAGCAAAGGACCTGAAGGAAGGGGACACGGTGACCGTGTCATATTCAGAGGACGGCGGAAAGATGACGGTGAAATCAGTCACCGTGGCCGCGGCAAAGCCGGCAAACCCGTGCGCCGCGAAGTCCGCGAATCCGTGTGCCGCGAAATCGAAGTAAGCCCACCTCTCGCCCCGGCGGTCGGATTTTGCAAGACGCTGTCGCGCGACAGCGTCTTGCTCTTTCCCACTACCTGGAGATTGCGCTGGTCCAGCGGTTGCGATCCGTCAATTCAACTTCTCTCAGCTCGCCTCCGACGACGTCAACAGAAATAAACCAGAAGTCCCTCTGCCGATACGTCGTGGGCGGAGCGGGCTGAAGGAATCGATCCTGACTTTTTGATTTGCTGTGCTGGTCCCTCGGCGTGACAGGCACGGTCGTGTCTGCCCACGCGAGGAGCATCCATCGCCCCTCGGGCACTCGAGAGAACTCGAAGAGCCCCTCCTGCGTCTGAGCGGTCAGCATCAGCTCAGACGCATCGTGCGCCAGGAGTTTCTCTTCGTAGCTCAGGAGCGCGTGCTCCAGCTGCTTCGCAACCGTGAAGTAGTTGGCCGCGCTGTCGCGAGCGCGCGCCCGGATCTGCTCGAGATCAGCGGAAAAAGTCGAGGCCGCCGGGTAGAGCCGCACCTGAGCCGTGCGAGACCTTCCCGTTTCATGAATGAGCCGTCCTGAAATTCTGGCGGCCCGATCGGCTCGTGTCGCCGCGCGGACTGTTTCGAGGGTCGGGCCAAGGTCCTCCCCGCGAGCGACGCCGAGACCAAGCGTGAGCGCTCCAACCACCACACAGGACGTGAACTTCACGGCGAGCGCGAACGAGCGCCGCTGCATCACTTAGGGATCGCGTACCACGCGAGGGCCGCAATAAGCGCTGACGCGGGGATGGTCAGCACCCAGGCCCAGATGATCCGTCCGGCGATTCCCCAGCGAACGGCCGAAAGTCGTTGGGTGGCGCCGACCCCAACGATGGAGCCCGTAATCGTGTGGGTGGTGCTGACGGGAATCCCGCCGACCGCGGTCCCGATCAGCATCAGCGCCCCCGATGTCTCTGCGCAGAAGCCGCCCACGGGGCGGAGCTTGGTCAGACGCATCCCCATCGTCTTCACGATCCGCCAGCCACCGGCAAACGTGCCGAGACCAATCGCAGCATGAGCGGCGAGGATCACCCAGACGGGAACATAGAACTCCGGACCGAGGTAGCCGGCGGAGAAGAGAAGAATGGCGATAATCCCCATGGTCTTCTGGGCATCGTTGGTCCCGTGTCCAAGACTGTACGCGGCCGCGGAGAGCAGTTGAAGCCGGCGAAAGAGCCAGTCCACGCGGCTCGGACTCGTGCGGTGAAAGATCCAGAGGACTCCGACCATCAGCGTGAAGCCGACGGCAAGACCCAGAAGCGGTGCCAGAACGATAAAGACGAGGATTTTCAAAAGCCCTGAAGGGATCAACGCCGGGAAGCCGGCCTTGGCCACTGCCGCGCCAGCAAACCCGCCGATGAGGGCATGCGAGGAGCTGGTCGGGAGTCCATAGTACCAGGTGATGAGATCCCAGAGGATCGCGCCTGAGAGCGCCGCCAGGATGACCCAGTGATCCACGACGGCTGACTCCACCACCCCCTTGCCGACGGTCTTGGCTACGCTGACCCCAAACCCGAAGGCGGCCACGAAGTTGAAAAAGGCGGCCCAGACCACCGCCTGCATGGGAGAGAGCACACGGGTGGAGACCACCGTGGCAATAGAATTCGCGGCGTCGTGAAAGCCGTTGATGTAATCAAAGGCCAGCGCAACGAAGATGATGAACCCGATCAGCAAGAGCGATTCAGACACCGAGTGATCCTAGACCGCACTACGCCATCTTTAACACAATGCCCTCAATAACGTTGACGACGTCCTCGCACCGGTCGGTGACCGACTCCATGGTCTCGTAGAGCTCTTTCCATTTGATGACTTCAATCGGGTCCACTCCTTCGAAGAGCTTCGCGAGAAGGTCTCGGAGCAAGCGATCAGCCGCGTTCTCGAGCCGGTTCACTTCGATACAGTGTTTGTGATAATACGGTGACAGGTCCCGAAGGCACCGCACCGCGCGCTCCGTTTCCTCAGCGGCCTCGACGATCACCCGCGCCATCTCCACACATCCTTCAGTGGGCTTGCTGATCTTGTAGAGGAGAAGCCGGTCCGCGACCGCATCGATGAGGTCGAGCACGTCGTCCAGCCGGCTGGCAAGGGCGTAGATGTCCTCCCGGTCGATCGGGGTGATGAAGGTCGTGTTGAGCCGCTTCACCATCTCGTGGGTGAGCGTGTCACCCGCGTGCTCGAGGTCCTTGACTTGCTCAGCTTTGGCTTTGGCATTCGCGTAATCGTGCACCAACTCGTCGAGCACTCGAGCCGCCGCCACGATGTTGGCCCCTTGCTGCTCAAAAAGGTCGAAAAACTTTTCCTCGCGCGGAATGAGTCGAAACATCAGTCACGTCTCTTCCTTATTTTTGCGCGCCTCGTCTCCCGGCGCCCTTCCCTCTCGCCCTCCAAATCTCGTGCGCGATCGGGAGGACCGAGAGCAC
>DATEAO010000487.1:0-10616 GCA_035288345.1 Candidatus Methylomirabilota bacterium
TTAGGCTTGGGATGCTCACCGGCGTTGCGAAGCGAGAAGCCTATGTGCTGCCCTGACGCGAAGTGCGTGGGGTGTCTACGCCACTCCTGCCACTGCTCGCTCGTCGCGCACCCGGGCGCCAAGATTACGATGGCACCAAGCATCAGCATGCTCATGATTTGCTTCCGCATGATGCTCCCCCCTCTGTAAATCATCTTCGCACAAAGTGGTGCAATGAGCGTACCGGTCAAGCCTGAAGGCAGAGGCGGGAAAATGAATCGAAAAACCAAGCATTCGGCCCCAATGGTCAAGAGACCGGCTCATGACGCGCGACGACAAGGTGTCGCAGAGCCGACAACGTGGCGCGTACGAGGCCGGGCTTGTTCGTTTCGGCTAAACCGCCGGGGCTTGCCCCGCCGTCACGGCTGCTTTTCCATTCGCTGAAGTGTCCGGATGCTGATGCCCAAAATTCTGGCCGCGGCGCGCTTGTCCCCGCCGGTCTCTTCAAGAACTCGCCTGATGTACTGGCGCTCCAGCTCACCCAGCGTGGGGCGAAGCCCGGCCTCGGGAGAGCCTGTTGGCGCGAACTCGGTCCTGAGGTCCTTAAGCGTGATCAGTGGTCCAAGCGAAAGCGTGGCGGCGCGCTCCACGACATTCTCCAGCTCCCTCACGTTCCCCGGCCAGCGATGCTCCACGAGCCAGGCCATGGCCTCCTCACTGAACCCCGGCACCGACTTTCCCGAAGCCGTGGCAGCGCGCTCCAGAAAGTGCTGAGCGAGGAGGGGAATGTCCTCCGGTCGCTCCCGCAGGCTCGGCAGGCGAATGGGAATCACGGCAAGGCGGTAGTAGAGATCTTCTCTGAATTTCCCCTCGCTGACGAGCGCCGGGAGGTCGCGATTGGTGGCGGTGATGAGGCGCAGGTCGAGCTGGATCTCTTCGCTTCCCCCTACCGGGCGGATCGCCTTGTCCTGAAGCGCTCGGAGGAGCTTGGCCTGGAGCGCGGGCGGCATATCGGCGACCTCGTCGAGGAGGAGTGTTCCCCCGTTGGCCTCGGCAAACAGCCCTTTCCGCTTCCGGTCTGCCCCGGTGAAGGCGCCCTTTTCGTGGCCAAAGAGCTCCGACTCAAGGAGGTTCTCAGGAATCGCGGCGCAGTTGACGGGGACAAAGGAGCCGTTCCGCCTCGGGCTGTTCCAGTGAATGGCTTTTGCCACCAGCTCCTTCCCGGTGCCGCTCTCCCCGAGGAGCAGGATGGTGGCTTCGCTTCCGGCCACGGCCCGGATCTGGTCGAAGACCGCCTGCATGGCCTTGGATTTCCCCAGCAGGTTTTCAAACCGATAGCGCCGCTCCACTTCCTGGCGGAGCCGCTGGTTCTCGTCCCTGAGACGGCGATCGTCCAGCGCCCGCTGGATCGCGATGCTGGCCTCGGCGAGCTTGAATGGCTTGGTGAGATAGTCGTACGCGCCGAGTCTCATCGCCTCAATGGCCGTCTCGAGGCTGCCGAACGCGGTCATCAGGAGCACGCGAATCTCGGCTTGGCGCTGCTGTGCGTGGCGGAGCACGGCGATCCCGTCGACCTCATCCATCACGAGGTCAACGAGGACCACATCGAACTCCTCCTCGTCGAGCGCTTTCAGCGCGAGCTGGCCGCTGGTCACTGCGCGCACAGAATAGCCCTCGCCCTCGAGGTGGCGGCGGAGCATCTCCACCATCTCCTGGTCATCGTCCACGACAAGCACCCTGAACTTGCTCATGCTGAACCGGTCTCAGAGGCCGGAAGCCACACGGTGAAGGTCGCGCCTTGCCCGGCGCCGCTCGCCGCATCGATCCGGCCCCCGTGCTCCTTGACGATCTCCCGGCAGATCGCCAGGCCGAGGCCAGTCCCTTGCCCCGCGGGCTTGGTGGTGAAGAACGGGTCAAAGATCTTCGGCAGGACCTCAGCAGGAATCCCAGGGCCCGTGTCCGAGACAGAGACGGCCACTCCCGCCCGCCCGTCATGATCCGAGCGCTCCCCGACGATCCGCACGATCCCGCCCCGATCTGAAATGGCCTCGAGCCCGTTCATCAACAGGTTGATCAGGAGCTGCTGGAGCTGGTTTGGATCGGCCTGGATCGGCGGAAGGCCACCGGGAATCTCCGCCTTGATCTGGACGTGATGCTTTCTGGCCGCGTGGTTAAATAATGGCAGGAGCTGGTCGAGCAACGGGGCCAGGCTCGTCGGTTGCACCTGGGGCTTCCGGGGGCGAACCGTATCGAGCATCGAGCGAATGATCCCGGAGATTCTGTCGATCTGGCCGATGATGGTCTTGAGGTCCTGTCGGTTTGGATTCCCCTCCGGGAGCGCGCCGAGGAGGTACTCGGCCCGGCCCAGGATCACGTTCAACGGGGTGCCAATCTCATGGGCCAGCCCCGAGGCGAGCCGTCCGGCCACTGCCAGCTTCTCGGCTTGCCGCACCTGCTGCTCGAGATCCAGCGTCCGCTCGGTCTCGGCCAGAAGCTTCTTCCTGGCCGCCTCGAGTTGCTCGGCCATCTGATTAAACGCTTCAGCGACCTTCCCCAGTTCGTCGTGCCGATCCACGGGCAACGGCGGGCCCGACTGCCCCTCACCCAGCGCTCGGATCCCCTGGACGAGCCGGGAGAGCGGGCGCAACACCTGGCGTTGGAGCACAAGCCCTGTGAGTAGTGCCACCCCAAGGAGCAGAACACTTAAGCGAAGCCACACATCCCAGGTGGCTGCTTCGATCTTCTGCTCGACCCCTGCCGCAAGATGAACGATCTCCATCGCGCCCTGGATCGCACCCTCACGAGCCCGAAGAGGAACGAGATAGTAGAGAACAGGCTGCTTTCCCCGCCGCTGGTAAAATCCTTCAGGGTGCCCGGTCTCGATCACTCGGCGTAGCGCTTCGGCAGGGACCTCTTCACCGATGGAGAGGGGGTTCGAGACAAGCGTGGGGCTGAGCGTCCTGTCGAAGAGGCGAATTCGGTCGATCTGCTCCTGGTCCTCAACGATCTCAGAGAGGAGCCGCTTGATGTCTGAGATCTGTCGGTCTCTGAGCGCATTCTCGACCGCGATCTGAATCGCTTTGGCCGTGAGGGCGATGTTGCGTCGGTCCTCTTCCAGAAGCTCGGCCTGCTCCTGACGGATCCGCAAGAGTCCGTACACCCCCACCACGAGAATCAGCGGGATCGTGAGGATAAGAATCAGACGAAATCGTAGGCCCATACCAAGCAGTGTTGAGGGGCGCTCCTGCGCCCGCTTGATTATACCTGATGCTTCCATCACGCGCGTGGAGGTCTTGTGCGGCAGAAGGACCGTTCAGGGCAGGGAATGCGAGCACGATTAAGGCGAGGAAATCCCGGCCGGGATCAGGCCGAAAGGCAGAAGAGGTGGTCACGGCAATACACACAAACCAGACTCCCGCGAAGCGAGTTCCTCGGGAGATCGCGCGGCAGGATCATTGGGAGACACATACTATGGCAGCGGCGGAGCGGTGGCGAGGGCCCACACGCCGTTGTCCAGTGACCATGTCGCGACCACCCCTTCATGTGTCACGACAAACAACTGTCCCGGCTGATCGGCGGAAAAGGCAAAGCCCGTTGGAGGGCCCCACGGACTGGCGGGGAATCGCTCCCAATGCATCCCATCCAGGTTCACGGCGAACATACCCTTTGGCGTGGCGGCAAGCAGATGGTTGGCGCGACCTGGGGCGAACGTCAGAGCTGTCACCCGTTGTCGCGGACCACGAACAGGGAACCGCCAATGATACCCTCCGTCATTCCTCCGCCAGACACCTTTCACCGTTCCCGCGTACAGCGTTTCCGGGTGGTCGGGGTGCACCGCCAAACTCTCGACGGGAGGCAGCGTTCGAGCTTCCGCCAACTGGACCCAGTGTTCGCCCCCGTCCGCACTACGAAATAAGCCGTGGCCAACAGCCCACACATAGAGGCTCTCGGGATCGCGCGGGTCAAGAGCGACGGCGCGAAGATTCCTCCCTGCCATCTCAATAGGGCGGCCAGTCCAGGTGACGCCTGCGTCGCGGCTCACCTGAAGGCCCATCCCGCGAGTGACAACGTAGAGCACCCTTGAATTATGACCCCCTGCGATTCCTTGAACCTCTTCCCTGATAAACCGGGGAGCCACAAGCTCCCAAGTTTGCCCTCGATCCTGGCTCGCGAAGAAACCCAAATGGGTGCCGGCAAAAATCGCCGCGAGATGAGGCGTCACGAAGAGCGAATGGAAGTGGCCACCCGCTCGCGAGAGCACAGCAGTCTGAACCGGCTCCCCCGGATAGATCAGAGGCGTCGTCGGAGGCCGCGTGCCCGGCCGGTCGTGAGCGTCCGCCCCGTGCAAACTGATCAGCAGCACGAGAATACTCAGGACGAGAAACGCCATGGGAGGACGGTTGATCGAAGCGCGCTGGCCATTCATGACATGTGAGACCTGTACAAGATGTCCGCGCGCGGCCCCAGGGCTAGAGGGTGGCTGAGCGTCTCGTGGGGGTGTGGTTCCCGTTCCGTCGGGGAGCTCCGCTCGATTCATCTCGGTCGTACTTGATGCACTGGATCACCGCCTGCCATAAAGCGCCTTGAGCCACGGTGGCACCACGAAGGTCGTAATCATGACCATGGTGATCAGCGCGGCGTAGAGATCCTTGCCGATTACGCCCGAGGCGAGGCCAATCCCGGCGAAGATGAGCCCCACCTCGCCGCGAGGCACCATTCCCACACCCACCAGCCAGCGCCTCGCGCCCCCCTGATACACGCCCAGCCCCGCCGTCAACTTCCCGGCAATCGCGGCGACAATCAGCATGACGGCCAACACCAAACTCCCCCGCGCCCCGGCGTCGAACGGGTTGAGTGTCGCCGGGATGACTTTCATTCCGACCGTCACGAAAAAGACGGGGACGAACAGGTCGGCAACGGGTTTGACCTGCTCCTCGATATGGGCGCGCCGATCAGTCTTCGCGAGGACCAGTCCGGCCGCAAAGGCGCCGATGATCGAGGCGAGGCCGATCAGCTCGGAGAGCGCGGCGAGGAGCACGCAGAAGAGTACGGCGTAGACGATGAGGCTCCCGCGCGCGCGCAGCCGCCCAACCCATCTGACGAGCGTCGGGGCGAAACGGATGCCGAGGACGATCGCCAGGACGAGAAAGACCAGCGCCTTTCCCAAGATCCATCCCACCGACGCCGGTGAGAACGTCCCGGTCTGGATCAAGCCGGTGACCACGGCAAGGATGACGAGACCCAGGATGTCGTCCAGGACGGCGGCCCCGAGCACGATCCTCGAGCTCAGGTCGCCAAGCCGTCCGAGGTCTGACAGCACCCGAGCCGTGATCCCGACGCTGGTGGCCGTCATCGTCGCTCCGATGAAGACCGCCACCGTCGACGATGTCCCCCACCAGATCCCGATCCCATAGCCGAGGGCAAACGGACACACCACCCCGATCACCGCGACGAGCGTGGATTGAAGCCCGGCCCGGAGGAGATCTCCCAGGTCCGACTCGAGCCCGATCTCGAAGAGAAGGATCACCACGCCGATCTCAGCCAGGGCGTGGAGGATCTCCGACTCGTGCACCAGGCCGAAGATCCCGGGACCGATCAAGACGCCAGCCAGTAACTCGCCCAGCACAGCCGTCTGGCCGATCCGCTCCATCCCTTCGCCGGCCAGCTTCGCTGCCAGCCAGACGATCACGAGGCCGATCAGCAGTTCACGAAGCTCCATCGGGCACTCTCCCCCGAACACTCACGAGAAGGGCGACTCGACGATGACAGAGATGCTAAAAGCGGTGGTACGTCCGGGTGCGGCGGTGCGTGGGGCCCGTGGGCGTCACCCGCGCGGTGTGCTGAAAACAACTTCGGCCATCACCCGAGAAATCTCCCGTGCCCCAGGCGATGACGGTATTCCAATCTCGACTCCCCAGCACCCCGATTGAGGAGGATCAGCTCCCGTCGCACACGCGCGTCATTCTACCCGGCCTTCCGTCAGAACACCAGGCATGAATCCCGCGCCAACGGCAGCAGGCGCCCTGCGCCCACGATCTGAGTTACTATGAGCCCATGGCGCGGAGATTTCTGCTGGTCGGGCTGACGGGCGGGATCGCGTCGGGCAAAAGCGCGGTGAGCCGGATGCTCAACCAGCTCGGCTGCCTGATCATCGACGCCGACCTGATTGCCCGTGAGGTCGTCGAGCCCGGCGAGCCCGCGTATCAAAAGATCGTGGAGGCGTTCGGCCAGGGCATTCTTGACGACGAGGGCTACGTCAATCGGAAGAAGCTCGGCGCGCTGATCTTCCGAGATGCAGAAAAGCGAAGGCTCCTCAATGAGATCACCCATCCGGAAATTATCAGGCGTGAGCAGGAAATTCTGGCCGAGCTGATGACCGAGGGGCATGAAGGCATCGTGGTTTTGGATGCTGCGCTGCTGATCGAAGCCGGCGGAGCTGGACGCGTGGACCGGCTCGTCGTGGTCACGGCCGATGAGGCGACACAGCAGAAGCGTCTCAGCGATCGCGACGACCTTCCCGCAGAAGAGGCGCTCCGACGGATCCGGAGCCAGATGCCGCTCAGCGAAAAGGCAAAGCTCGCCCATTACGTCATCAACAACAGCGGAACCCCTCACGAGACGCTCCGCCAAGTGCAGGAGGTTTATCAGACCCTTCAAGCTGACCTCCAGGAGTTTCTCGCGGCTGACCCATGAAGACTGTTGGTCGCAGGCGCGCGCTGGGACAGCACTTCCTCCGTGATTCGCGGATTGCCCGAGCCATCGTTGAGCTGGCGGGTCTCACCCGAGATGATCTTGCGGTTGAGATCGGGCCGGGGACTGGCGCGCTCACAACATTTCTTGCTGAGGCAGCCGGGCATCTTATCTGTCTTGAGGTGGACGAGACTCTCATCAGGCGCCTCGAAGCGAAATTCTCGCCGGCTCCCAACGTGGAGATTCGACATGCTGACGCGCGTCGCGTCCTGTATGAAGAGCTGCGAGCGTTCCGTCCTTCACCCCAAGGCAGGTTGGTCGTGGTGGGCAATCTCCCCTACAGCGTCTCCAAGCCGATTCTCTTTCGCCTCGTCGAGGCCGGAACCGCTATAGATTTGATGGTGCTCACCCTCCAGAAAGAAGTGGCCGAACGGCTTGTCGCCGGCCCGGGCTCGAAGCGGTACGGGTCCCTCTCAGTATTGACTCAGCTCGTCGCGGACGTAGAAATCGCGTTCACCATTCCACCCGGCGCGTTCACCCCTCCGCCATTGGTGGAATCAGCAGTTGTCCGGATGACGCCTCTCAAGGCGCCACGAGCCTCAATAGGCGACGAAGCATTCTTTCGCCGCGTGGTGAAGGCCGCGTTCGGCCAGCGGCGGAAGACTTTGGGGAACGCGCTGAGTGGCGGACTGGCGCTCCCCGCGCGCGATGTTCAGGAAGCGCTTCGAGCCTCAGGGATCGACCCTCAGCTCCGCGCCGAAAGCCTCACCCTCTCCGAATTCGCCCGCCTCGCCGATCAATTGAAGAAGGGGTCTGAAGGGACGAGACCATGATGGGATGAATCAGTCAAGTCTTGACTTTAACAATTGAGTATCACACGCTTGACTGGAGCATGCGAATCGATCCGGGATTGAGGAGGGGTGAACCACCCGTTGGTCTGCGAGATCGTGGTCTGGTCAGAGATTGGAAAGCGTTCAAAACTCTGCGATCCACGACGACGCGGATCACCCTGCCTGTGCTGATCGTTGGGCTGGTAACCGTAGCGCTGCGGGGGCTATCCCATGCCGGACCTCCTGATCGCCCGAGGGGACAGGGTGTGCAACAGGACCAAACGACGACGCAGGATCGCACAGACGAGAAGATCAGGCCAAGCGGTTTACAACCGGTTTTCCCGGACCAAGCCCGTTGTCCAGGAATTGCCTCGCCATTCGGAGCGCAAACGCGCTACGACGGCAGCCCAAGGCCGCAGCGGCAATTCGGGGGCTACCATGGTGGTATTGACATCTCGTTAGCAGAAAGAACTCCTCTACTGGCCTTGGCAGCAGGCACGGTGGTGAGCAAGGGCCAAGGCGGACAGTTGGAAGGGATCTACCTGTGGCTGCGCCATTCACCGGACGACACGGGCCTAGCTTACTGGGTGTGGTCGAAATACCAACACCTCCAATCCCTTCCTGAACTGGCGATAGGCGCGAGGGTGGCCATAGGGCAGGTAGTCGCACGTTCGGGGCGAACCGGCACCATTGGCGGGCACTACGGCCCCCATGGGTATCCCCATCTGCATCTCACGACGCGCAGAAGCCCAGCCGGTGACTATCAGATAGTGGGCAGCGGCATGCCGGCACCTGGCTCGCATTTAATCGACCCCGTTGTCGTCTATAGCGACGCCAGCGCCAGGCCCCACGAATCAGCCGTGACAATTCCGTACGTGAGCACTGATGGTCAGATCTGGCCGCAGGGTACGCGTGTTCTGTGGCCGATTGCCTGCCAGCCAAGGTAGGCAGGAAGGCCGCCAGCGGAATATAGAGTCCATCTCACAGCCACACAGGCACATCGGCACCATCAGCCTTAAAAAGGAAGCGGAGGCGCTGACACAATGCGACATATATTCCGGCCGTTCACGTTGTGTATCGCCGTGTCTCTCTTCGGCGGCTCGCTTGGCTGCGCGGCGGTTGACGTCCATTCCAAACCTGGTACGACGACGACGGTCATCCTGACCCGCCATGCGGACAGGGACGGAGAGTCCGATGAGCTGAACCCGAAAGGGCTTGAGCGGGCGAAGGCGCTGGTCGACGCGGTGAGCGGAATGGGGGTGACCGCCATCTACAGCCCGGACGTGGAGCGCAACCTGGCTTCGGTCCGGCCGCTGGCGAGCCGTTTAGGGATCGAGATCACCCGCACGCCGAAAGTCAGTGTGTTCGCAGCCGGTTCGATTGTTAACGAAATTTTGGAGAAGCATGCGGGCGGCGTGGTGGTGTGGGTTGGAAACGTCTCGGGCAACTTGCAGGCGATGTATCGCTTGCTGGGTGGCACGGGAACCGCCCCGATCGAATACGGGGACCTGCATATCCTGACCATCCCAGACCAAGGGCCGGTCAAAGTCGTCAAAAAACGCTATGGGCCCTGAGGTAGACACGAGAACAACGTTCTTCCCCGCCTGGAGCTGATCGGGATTGGCTACGCCGAAGGCGAGAGACTCTGGCAGCACTGGACGGTTCCGTGGGCTCAAGGTCACCGGTGGCCGGTAGATGTTTCCGAGACTCCGACCTCCCAGGTTGGGCGCCTGGTGCATCGCATCTTGACCCGAAAGCCAGATGTAGCTAACATGGCCACATGAAGAGAGCCAAGATCGCTGATCTCAAAAACAACCTATCGAGCTACCTGGAGCATGTCCGTGGCGGTGGCTCGATCCTGGTGCTCGACCGGGACAAGCCGATCGCTCAGATCGTCCCTCTGACGCACGGAGCCGCAAAGTCAGACGGTCGCGATGCCCGCCTTGTCCGTCTGGAGCGACGAGGGCTCATCCGCCGCGGGACCGGCGGCCTTCCCGAATGGCTTGGGCGGCGCAAGCCTCCCCGCCTTCGTGGAAGTGTCCTCAAGGACCTTTTGAGTGAACGAGACCAGGGCTGGTGAGGTACTGGGACACGTCAGCGCTTGTCCCCCTATTTGTCGCTGAGCGGGAGACGCCTCGTGTTGAGCGATGGCTGCACGAGGACCCCGATGTCATCGTCTGGGGTTTGACGCGAGTGGAGCTGCTCTCCGCGCTCGCCCGTCGGCGCCGACAGGAACCAAGCGCGGCGCCTTCTCGGGGCCCGCCGGGAAGCCCTGATGGCATGGGAGCGATGGTCCGAGGTGACAGCCTTGGAAATCGTGCGCAGGCACGCGGAACGCCTCGTCGAATCGCACCCGCTCAGAGCAGCGGACGCTCTGCAGATTGGCGCCGCCCTCGTTGCCGCCGAAGATGATCCTGCGAGCCTCCCATTCGTGACTCTTGATCGTGCTCAGGCTGAAGCAGCGGAGCGCGAGGGTTTTCGGGTTCTCGGTCCGTGATCGGCCCGGCGCCTGCCTGCCTCTTCACACTGACTCAGTGAATCGGGCATTGCGCCTCTTGCTTGACGCTACCAATTCCGCCGCAACGCCGTCACGCCAGCGTCGGCCAGCGCGTCACAAGCGGTGTTCGCCCACTCGCGCATCATGAAAATCGCGCGATCACAAGGAAAACAAGTTCAGAGCCGTAGTGCCGGGGACGCTCGTAGCGCCGCGCCGAAAGCCTCACCCTCGAGGAATTCGCCGGGCCTCGCGGAGCAACTGAAACTCTTCATCGCCTAAATAGGCAGGAAGCAATTCCCTTCCTCGTGGGCCACTCGTGGTGCGCTGCGCCGAGGCGTTGCAGCAGTACAAGCCCGGGCCGCCGCTGGTGCCGGGGGTGTGGTTCGAGTACGAGATCAAGGTTAACGGGAAGAGGTTCACGGTTGTTCTTCAGAATCTGGAGAGCGGCGCACGCGAGCAGACCACGCACTTCGAAAACAGCGACGCCGAGCGCGGCGTGGCGAAAGCGGACGGCCGGCCGCTGGCTACATCGGCATCCAGTCCTACCCCGGCGCAACGCTAGCGTTCCGAAACATCCGAATCAAGAAAGGGTGACCCGAGAAAGCGCCAGCGCGGGGCGG
>DATEAO010000488.1:0-9655 GCA_035288345.1 Candidatus Methylomirabilota bacterium
CGTCAAATGGCACGACCGCCCAAGGGTACCTCGCCACCCCTCAATCCGGCAAGGGACCCGGCGTGCTCGTCATCCAGGAGTGGTGGGGCCTCGTCCCGCACATCAAGAATGTCTGCGACCGATTTGCCGCTGAAGGCTTCACGGCGCTCTCGCCTGACCTCTATCACGGCAAATCGGCGAACGAGCCCGATGGGGCGGGCAAGCTGATGATGGCGCTCAACATCGAGCAGGCCGGGAAAGACCTCCGGGGCGCGGTGAAGTATCTGGCAGGGCACTCGTCCACCGCGAAGCTCGGCGTGGTCGGCTTCTGCATGGGCGGGCAGCTCGCGCTCTTCGCGGCGACCACCAATTCGTCGATCGGCGCCTGCGTGAACTTCTACGGCGTTCATCCGAATGTGAAGCCGGACTACGGGAAGCTGGCGGGCCCGATGCTCGGGCTCTTCGCCGAGAAGGACAGCTTCGTCACGCCGCAAGTGGCCAAAGATCTCGACGCGGCGATCAAGAAGGCCGGCAAGCAGTCCGAGATTCACATCTACCCCGGGGTGGGCCACGCGTTCTTCAACGACGAGCGGCCTGATGCCTATAGCAAAGAAGCGGCGACCGACGCGTGGAAGCGGACACTCGCGCTCTTTCGCCAGCAGTTGAAATAACGAGGCGCCGAAGCGAGCCCGGGCGGGCGTCTGAGAGGGCGATGCGCCCCCTTCGATTTCCTCGTGGGGAAGACCTAAGGGGGGACGAGAAAGGTGGGCCTGCCCGTTGACCCCGCGCCCTTGATTGTGGCGGTGGTTCCGCGCTTCTTTCGCTAGGGGGATCGCCGGCATAGAACGGCCCCGGGCATTGCAAGAACTGCCGCGCTAGAGCCGAGACCTGCGCGCTGTGGGAACTCAGATTTTCCCCTTGACATGGGTTTTCCCTCATGGGATAAACTCGCCACCGGAGCGCGCGTACACCAATCTCGCGTGGCGAACAGAGCCAGCAGGTCGAATCACCTGCTCCATCGAAGTACCCGACTGGCCGCTAAGGGGTCACATCCAGGGGGGAATCCATGAGTTTGCCGCCGGACCTTCAGTTTTATTTCATGCACTTCATGCCGTACATCCACCTCCCTGAAGGCCACAAGCAGTACGAGTCCCTCTGGGTGGAGTTCCCCAATCGCTTCTATGACCCGGTCAAGGGGCATCAGCTCTACCAGCGATACATCAGCGAGTTCGTCCTGGCCGATAAGCTCGGATACGACGGCCTCGTGGTCAACGAGCACCACTCGACCACGTATAGCATGATGCCGGCGTGCGGGCTGATCGCCGCCACCCTGATTCCACAGACAAAGCGGGCGAAGGTTTGCGTCTTCGGCACCCCGGTGAACCTCGAGTACCCGAACCGCCTGGCCGAGGAGTACGCGATGCTCGACGTGCTCTCCGCGGGCCGCCTCGAGGTCGCCTTCCCCCTCGGCACCGGGATGGAGTATTGGTCCAATCCCGCCAACCTCAATCCCACCACCTGCCGCGACCGCTTCCGGGAGGCGATTGACATCATCATCAAGGCCTGGACCGAGGACGGCCCCTCCACGTATGACGGTGAGTTCTACAGTTACCGGTACCTCAACGTCTGGCCCAAGCCGTATCAGAAGCCGCACCCGAAGGTCTACATCGTCGGGACGGGCAGCCCTGAGACCCTTCAACTGACGGCCGAGCGCGGCTTCGGCTACGCTTCGGTCTTCGTCCCCACGACGCAGCAGGTCCGGTCGTTCTACGAGCTGAGAGAGAAAGCCGCAACGTATGGCCACACCATCAGGCCTGACCAGATCATCGTGAACGCGATAGTGTACGTGGCAGAGAGCGAGGAGCAGGCGATGCGCGAGGGAAAGGAGCACATCGCCTTCTTCTTCGAAGACGCGCTCCGCACCACCCCGCGCTTCCTGGCGCCGCCAGGCTATCTCACCACGGACCAGCTACGGAAGCGCATGACAGCCACAGCGCTCCATGGCAAGTTCGACTGGGACATGATGGCAAGCCAGTTCCGCGTGGTCCTCGGAACACCGGAGCGAGTGGCAGAAGCGATCGCGCATTGGGTCGAGGAGGCCAACTCGAGCCGCGTCGTCCTCCACCTCCACCTCGGCAACATGCCGCACTGGAAGGCGGTGAAGAACCTCACGCTCTTTGCCGAGGAAGTCATGCCGCGTCTCAGGAAGCTCAGTCCAGCCGCGGCTCCAACCGATGGGCGCCGCGCCGCCCAACCCGCGCTCCAAGAGGTGCGCTGATGGCAACCGCGACATTGAAGCGCGAGGAGTTTACTGTCAACGGCGTCAAGATCGTCCAGCTCACGGCCGGCAAAGGAGAGCCGCTGGTGTTCTTTCACGGCGCCGGCACCTTTCACGGCTTCGATTTTGCGCTCCCCTGGGCGGAGCAATACAGGGTCGTGATCCCCTTTCATCCGGGCTTCGGCGAGTCAGATGACGATCCGAAGATCACCGAGATGCACGACTACGTCATCCACTATCTGGAGTGGATGGATCAGCTCGGCCTCGGCAAGGTCAACCTGGTCGGTTTCTCCCTCGGCGGCTGGATGGCTGCGGCATTCGCGAGCGAGCACGCCCATCGCCTGAAGCGGCTGGTGCTGATCGCCCCGGCCGGACTCAGGGTGCCCGAGCATCCCATCAAGGACCTGTTCCGCGTGCCGGGCGAGCAGATTCCCGCCATGCTCGTTCACAACTTCGAGGTGATCCGCCCGCATCTGCCTACTGGACCCGATGTGGACTTCCTCGTCGCGCGGTACCGCGAGACCTCTAGCCTGGCGCGGATCGCTTGGGACCGGCCGTATGATCTCAAGCTGCCCCGGCGGCTGCATCGGATCAAAGTGCCGACGCTGATCGTCTGGGGAGAGCAGGATCAGGTGATTCCGGTCGAGCAGTCCGACGCGTGGGCCAAGCTGATCCCCGGCGCCAAGGTGAAAGTGTTCCAAGAGGCCGGGCACTTGGTCCTTGATGAAAAGCCGGAGGCCCTGAAGGAGGTCGCAGCGTTCCTTGTCTAGGAGGCCCCTACCCCTAACCAATTCTCGCAGGGTCGTGGTTCGCGTGCGAGAATGCCGTGGTGTAAACACGCATCTGGGAGGCATGTTATGCGCACAAAACTGATCGCTTGTGTCGTGGCCTTGCTGTTCGTCGTCGTCTTCTCGCCGACGGCGAATCAGCCTTCAGCGCAGCAGGCGGCGCCGACGAGCATAAAAATCGGCTACGCGATCTCCATCACCGGGCCGTACGCGCCCGGCGCTGGCCACACCTCCATTCAAAACTATAAGTTGTGGATCAAGGACGTGAATGATACCGGCGGGATCTATCTCTCGAAGTACAAGAAAAAGGTGCCGTTGGAAGTGATCGAGTACGATGACCGGAGTGAGATCGACAACATGGTGCGGCTGGTCGAGCGGCTGATCCTGAACGACAAGGTGGACTTTCTCCTTCCACCTTGGGGCACCGCGATGCACCTCGCCGCGGCCCCGATCTTCAACAAGTACGGCTATCCTCACCTGGCGATCACCGCAGCGGCGATGAAGATCAAGGAGTTCGCACCGCGATGGCCGAACTCGTTCTGGTTTCTGTGCGCGCCGGACGACTGCGTCCGTCCGCTAGTCGACATCTCCAAGGACTTGAAAGCGAAAGGGAAGCTTGGGGGCAAAGTCGCCATCATTCACATCGCCGATCAGCTTGGAATCGAGCTGGCAAGCGCGGCGGCGGACTTCTACCCCAAGGCCGGGTTTGAGGTGGTCTATAACAAGAGCTATCCGCTGGGCGTCGCTGATCTCTCTCCGCAGCTTCGGGAGATCATGCGGCTCAATCCCGATGTCTTCTTCGCGGCGAGCTACCCAGGCGACACGTTCATGATCATTGATCAGTCGCAGGTGCTCGGGTTCAACCCGTCGATCTTCTACACTGCGGTCGGCCCGGGGTTCGCGCCCTTTAAGGGAAAGTTCGGCGCCAAGGCCGAGGGCATCATGGGGTTCGGCGGATGGGTCCCCTCGACCCCCGGCGCCAAAGAGTATCTCCAGCGGCATGTCGCCCTGAACAAAATGGAAGTTGACCGAGCAGGAGGTGTCAGCACGTATGCGAGCCTTCAGATCCTCCAGCAGGCGATTGAGAAGGTCGGTGACATCGATCGGAAGGCCGTGGTTGCCACGATCGCGAGGGACACATTCCAAACCGTTCATGGCCCGATAAGGTTTGAGAACCAGCGGTGGGTCCAGTCGTGGGTGATGGGACAATGGCAGCACGGCGAGTATGTCGGCGTGGGGCCCGCCGAGAAGCCGGGCGCCCAGCCCATCCTTTTTCCGAAGCCGCGCTGGTAGGCTGAGCTCATTGGACAAGGGGCACGACGCCCGCGGCCGCGGCTGTTGTGCCCCTTCCCATTTCCGGCAGGGCGTCATCTGTTCCGCTTGCCTCCTCACCGCCTGCTCACCTAAACTAACAGGACTCAAGCAACGATGATCATTCTCGACGTGATCCTGAGCGGCATTGTGGTGGGCGGCATGTACGCGCTCATCGCGATGGGGCTGAACCTCCAGTATGGCGTCGCCAGGATCATGAACCTCTCCTACGGAGAGTTCCTGATGACCGCAGCCTTCTCCACGTTCTGGTTCTTCACCCTCTGGAAGATCAACCCGCTCCTGAGCCTTCTCTTCAGCATCCCGGTGGCGTTCATCGCCAACTGGCTCATCTACCGGGTTCTGCTCCGGCCGCTCGTTCGACGCGCGCACTCTGCCGAACAGCTCGAGGGGGATACTATCCTCGCCACGTTCGGTCTCCTCTTTCTGATCGAAGGTGCTGCTCTTTTAAACTGGGGAGGCCATTTCAGGGGATACTCGTTCCTGGCTACCCCGGTGAACATTCTCGACATCACATTTGCTCTGAATCGGCTGCTGGCCTTTGCGGTCGCCTGTTTGTTAGGACTGGCGGCGTATTGGTTCCTGCGCAGTACGCGGGCGGGAACCGCGATCCGTGCTGTGGCGGTAGACGCTGTGGCGGCGCAGTTGGTTGCGGTGGATGTCCCGAGGTACAGCGCGTTTGCCTTTGCCACAGGGGGGGCCATGGTGGCAGCGTCCGGGACCCTTATCAGCATGTTCATCGCATTTAATCCGTCCATCGGGATCAGCTACACCTTGAAAGCGCTGATCGTGATCATCCTGGGCGGTGTCGGGCACATGATGGGGAGCTTGGTGGCGGGCCTGATTCTGGGTGTGGCGGAGAGCCTGGGAGCCTACCTTGTTGATCCGGGGCTCACCCTGGCGATCAACTACGCGATCTTTGTGCTCATCCTCCTGGTCCGTCCCAAAGGCCTCTTCGCGTCAAAATAGGCATGCGGGGAACATGGCTGGCCGCGTCACTGGCTTTCACCGCGGGGCTGCTGATCCTGATCGCGCTCCCCCGCTTCGTGACAGATTATACCGTCTCGCTGCTGATCAGCATCCTCTCCTATGTAGTCCTAGCCAGCGCCTGGGCGCTTTTCTCCGGCAGCACCCGCTACATCTCGCTCGCCACCGCGGCGTTCTTTGGTGTCGGAGCCTACCTCGTGGCGATCTTCGGCGCTGATCACTCATTCCCCCTGGTGCTCGGGCTGGCCGCGCTCGTTGGGTTTCTCATCGCGTTCGCGGTCGGCTTATCCACTCTGCGTCTCACCGGGGTCTACTTCGTCATCTTCACCTTCGGGCTCTCGGAGCTGATCCGCCAGGTCACCATCTGGTGGGAGATCAACCGCACGAAGACCCTGGGGCGCCACGTGTTTGTGGATGTCCAGTCGCACGGGATCTACTACTATCTGCTCGGCCTCGCCATCCTGACCCTCGCGGCCGGCTTCCTCATCCAGCGCTCCCGCCTGGGAGTGGCGCTGCGGGCGATCGGCGAAGATGAGACCGTCGCGAATCATCTGGGGATCAACACCACGATCATCAAGGTCACGGTCTTTGCCATGAGCGCGGTGTTCATGTCCTTGACCGGCGCGATCATGGCCCCGCGATGGAGCTATCTGGACCCGAACATCGCGTTCAACCCGCTGGTCTCGTTTCTCGTCGTGATCATGGCGCTTCTCGGCGGCGCGGGGATCCTCTATGGGCCGTTGCTCGGCGCTGTGCCACTGGTGCTCTTGTTTGAGTTTCTCTCCGCCCGACTTCCATACCACTCCGGCATGGTACTCGGCCTCAGCTTCCTCGTGATTGTCTATTACCTCCCGTTCGGCGTCGTCGGTGCGCTCCGTTCAGCGGAAACGAGGGTCCGTGGATGGCTCAGATAATCCGCCGCCTATGAGCGCGACGAGCGGGCAGCCTGTGATCCTCGAAATCCGCGGGCTCAAGAAGGCATTCGGCGGGCTCCTTGCGGTGAACAACCTCGATCTCGCGGTACGCGCGAACGAGATCCTGGGGTTGATTGGTCCGAACGGCTCAGGCAAGACCACGGTGCTGAACCTCATCACGGGCGAGCATAGTGCTGACTCAGGCGAGATTCTCCTGAATGGCTCAAGGCTCAATGGAATGAGGCCGTTTCAAATCTGCCGAAAGCGTGTGAGCCGGACCTTCCAGCTCGTTCGAGTGATGCCCGGCATGACCGTGATGGAGAACGTCATGGTCGGCCGGCTCTTCGGCAGCCAGCCTCGCTCGATGCAGGAGTGCCGCGATGAGGTGGAAGAGCTGCTCGGGTTTGTCGGGTTGTCTGAAAAAAGAAACCAGCTCGCGGGCCAGCTCACGTACATCGATCAGAAGCGGGTCGAGCTGGCGCGCGCGCTTGCGACTCGACCACTGCTCTTGCTCCTCGACGAGTGGCTCGCCGGACTCACCCACGCGGAGCTGGCCGCAGGCATGGCGCTGGTGGAACGAGTCCGCAAGCTCGGGATCTCGGTGATCCTCATTGAGCACGTGATGCACGCTGTTCGCACTCTGAGTGACCGTGTCGTGGTCATGAACGCCGGGAGCAAGATCGTGGAGGGTACTCCCGAAGAGGTGCTCACCCACCCCGAAGTCATCCAAGCCTACTTAGGTGATGACGATGCTTGAGGTCAGAAACGTCAGCGTGGCATATGGCGGCCACCACGCGCTCCATCAGGTCTCATTAGAACTTCGGAAAGGCGAGACCGTGGTAATCCTCGGCGCGAATGGCGCGGGGAAGACCACGTTGATTCACACGATCGCCGGGCTGCTCCGGCCTCAACCCGGTGGGCAAATCATGCTGAGAGGCACGGAGATCAGCCAGCTCCCGCCTCATCGGATCGTGGAGCTCGGGGTGGCTCTGGTGCCTGAAGGGCGCAGGATCTTCGGCGAGCTGACCGTGCTGGAGAACCTTCAGCTCGGCGCCTTCGCGCACCGCGCCCGTGGCCGAGCCCAGCAGAACCTGGAGCGCGTCTACGCCCTCTTCCCCCGGCTCCGTGAGCGCAAGAGGCAGCTCGCCAAGACGATGAGCGGCGGAGAGCAGCAGATGCTGGCCATGGCCCGGGCCTTAATGTCCGCGCCCGAGCTGCTCTTGCTCGATGAGCCGTCTCTCGGGCTCAGCCCGCTGCTCTGCAAGGAGCTGTTCAGGATCCTGGCCCAGATCAACGCGTCCGGCGTGAGCATTCTGCTGGTCGAGCAGAACACGCGCCGCAGCCTCAAGATCAGCCACCGCGGCTACGTGTTAGAGAACGGCCACATCATCCGTCACGGCGACACCGCGTCGCTCCTCCACGACGAACTGCTCGCCCGAAGCTACCTCGGCCTTTGACTATAGGGCCGGACTGCCCTTGAAGGGAACACCCAGGTCTGCTAACGTAAGGCGCACACCAGGATGCATCGAACGATGAGCGAAATGAGCATGATTCAGGAGGCGGAGGAGCGCGGACGCACCGACATCTGGCCGCTCTGGCGCAAAGCGTACGCCCAGGGGAATCCGCTCCCCAAGCTCGCCGGCGCGCTCAACCGCCCGGCCTATCGGTTCGACGAGGGCGAGCCGCTCCCTGACGAATACAAAGCCCTCCTCATCAAGATGCTCAAGGCCGAAGGGGAGCGCGCGGGCAACAAGAGCTTCCTTGGCTTCATGGCGACCTGCCTGGATCTGGCCGAGCACCTCTTCCCTACTCAGGAAACAAAGCTGATGAAAGCGGAGTATCTCGCTGAAGAGTTGAAACACGCGATTATGTTTCACCGCCTCACGGTCGGTCTCGACCCCACGTTCGCGCTCAGAGACGTGCCGTACGTCCATTACGCCTTCCATCTCCCACGCGAGACGTGGGCCGATGACGCGTACTTCCACTTCTTCGTGGATCTGAACGGCGCGTTCCACGCGCATGACTGGCAAGAGTCAAGCTATCTGCCCCTGCAAAAGATCGCCCCGACAGTGGAGCGAGACGAGCTGGGGCATTCCGAAATGGGACACTACTTCCTCCAGATCATCTGCTCGGAGAACAAAGGCAAGACGACAGCCCAGAAGCTCTTGGAGAAATGGTACTCCGCGGCTCTGGACATGTTCGGCCGCTCCGACTCGCCAAATCAGCCGCGCTTCATTCACTGGGGGCTCAAGAGCGTCGGGAACGAAGAGATCCGTCAGGCCTACAAGAGCTACGTGGACAAGAAGTTGAGGGCGCTCGGCCTGGACATCCCGGACGAAAAAAAGAACCGCCGTTTTCTTTAGCAGCGTGAGCAACCTTTCGTGAAGAGTGAAGGGTAAGGTAGAACAGACGCTGGCCGGTCCTTCCCCGATCACCCCCGACGACATAGACGAGGGCTGATACGATGGCGAACATCGTGTTCATTCACGGCGCTGGAGAGGGTCGTCGAATCTGGGACCGCCAGGTCGCTCACTTCAGCGCTGCTCATTGCGTGCTCGCTGTGGACCTCCCGGGGCGAAGCACGCGGCTCTCCGACCCGCCGTTCACCTCACACGACGAGAACGCGAAGGACGTGATCCGTGAGATGGACCACGCGGGGATCTCCAAGGCCGTGCTCGTCGGGCACTCCATGGGTGGCGGCGTCGCTCTTACCTCCGCCCTGAATCACCCTGAACGGGTCGGGGGGCTGATCCTGGTGGTGACCGGCGCGCGTCTCAAGATGCACCCGGATTTTCTCGAGAAGGCCCGCCGGCAGGCAGAGGACCCGACCGCGCCGAACGAACCGCCAGTGCCGCTCGAACGCATGGTCGCGGCATCAGTCTCTCAGGAGACCCTGGCGTTCCTGCGCGCGCGAGCGATGACGGCTCCGGCCAAAACCATCTATGCCGATTTCCTGGCAAACAACGGCTTTGACGTGATGGAGCGGATCGAGAATATCTCCGCGCCGACTCTCGTCATCGGCGCTGATGAGGACCGGATGGCGCCGCCGAAGTTCTCCGAGTTCATGGCCCAGAGGATCCCCGGCGCCCGTCTCGTGATCCTGAGCGGTTGCGGTCACTACCCGCAGGTGGAGCAGGAGGCGCGCTTTAACGAGGCCGTGGCTGACTTTCTGGCGGGCTGTTGAACAAGGCCCATCTGCGACGAAGGCTTTCCTCGAAGCGGCGCACGCCAACCTCTCCAGATATCGATCAAGCTTTGGATTTGACCCGTACTCGCGCCGCGCCGAGATGCGAACATCACAAGGCCCGAGGGAAGAGCCAGCCGGAGCGTACGCGGTTTCACTCGGAGGGGGGGGATGCCCCCCTTCCGAACCTCCCCCA
>DATEAO010000489.1:0-2673 GCA_035288345.1 Candidatus Methylomirabilota bacterium
AGCCGGGCGCTGATCTCATCGCGGACTCGCCGGAACGTGTCCAAGCGCTCCTCTTCTGTACCGGCGTCCTGAGAGGGGTCGTCGAAGCTCCAGTGGATGCGCGTCGTCCGCCCCGGAAAAACCGGACATCTTTCGCTGGCGCTGTCGCAGACTGTGACCACGTAGTCCCACGGCTGCTCGCGGTGCGCGTCGATGGTTTTCGAGGTGTGCCCCCTCAGATCGATTCCAACCTCATCCATTGCCCGGATCGCAAGCGGGTGGACGCGTGTCCCCTCTGTTCCAGCGCTTGCCACCTCGAAGCGGTCGCCGGCGAGGGCGCGAAGGAAGCCCTCCGCCATCTGGCTCCTGGCCGAGTTGTGAGTACAGAGGAAGAGAACTCGCGCCTTGCTCACGTTGCGTTCATAGGGAAGAGAGCCGCCGCCTGATTGCAGGCCCGGCGCAGGGAAGGCATCGCCTCGGTTATTCGGCTGCGGGCTTCTTGGCGCGCACGAAGGCGCTCATGAACTTGCCGTCCACCTGCGGCCCAATGGCGTCGGCGTCGAGGCCAGCGCCCGCGAGAAACTCCCGCGCATCCTCAGTCCGGTAGACGCGCGTCGGCTCCAGGTCGATGGCCTCGAAGCCGGCCCTGGCGAGCTTCTCGCGGTACTCCGCTTCGTCTAATGCCCCGGCCACGCAGCCGATCCACAGCTCCACGCTCCGCCGAATCTGGGCAGGCACAGGACCGCTCACCATCACGTCGGATATTGCCAGCCGGGCTCCCGGCCTCAGCACGCGGAATGCCTCAGCCAGGACACGGTCTTTATCCGAGGAGAGGTTGATCACGCAGTTGGAAATGATCACGTCCACCGAGTTGTCGGGGAGCGGGATCTGCTCGATTTCACCTTTAAGAAACTCCGCGTTCTCGATTCCTGCCCGCCGCTGGTTGTCGCGAGCCAGCTCAAGCATTTCATCAGTCATGTCGAGGCCATAGGCCTTTCCCGTGGGCCCGACCCGCCTGGCGGAGAGGAGCACGTCGATGCCACCGCCCGATCCCAGATCGAGCACGGTCTCGCCAGGGTGGAGCTGCGCCAGCGCCGTTGGGTTCCCGCAGCCAAGCGAGGCAGCGACGGCCTCGGCCGGGAGCGCGGCGGTCTCGTCGGCCTTGTAGAGGTTGGATGTAATCGGGTCGCATTCGCCCGCCACAGGTCGGGGGCTGCAGCACGAGCTATCGCCGCTCGTGACCCTCAAAGCTGCCTGCCCGTACTTTTTCTTCACGACATCCTTGATATCCTGATCGCTCGCCATGGTATCCCCCCGGTCGATCTCATCAAGATTCATTGATGAGTCTACGCAAAAAAAATCAATCACAGCGTTTCGACCCCACACGAAGCGCGCCACGTCTTGGCTTCAGCGAGCCGATAAGACGTTCCAGCTCATTGATCGCCTCTGGATTGAGCGAGTAGTACACCCACCGTCCCTCCCGTCGATCCCTCAGGATCCCGGCCTCTTTAAGCGTCTTGAGGTGGAAGGAGAGCAGTGACTGGGCCGTTCCGAGCATGCCGGTCAGATCGCAGACGCACTGCTCGCCGTCACTCAGGCGGTCAACGATCTGCAGGCGCGTCTCGTCGGCCAGCGCGTGAAACCAGCGCGCGGTACGCTCCAGATTCTTCGGGATCAGGGAGAGCATGAACTGAGTATATCAAGAAATCTTAATTTGTCAAGCGCCCATTCTATCGAGACGTCTCCATGTCAACGTAGAATCCCCTGCTCGAATCAGCCAGGGGTGAATCAGGGGTGTCGCGGTTCGGTTACGCGCAGCCTGTGTCAGTAGGAGCGATCGGGAGGCTAAAGCGGACTGAGGTTCCCCTGTTCAACTGGCTCTCGATGACCAGGTCGCCACAGTGGGCTTCTACCAAGTGCTTGACGATGGCCAGTCCGAGGCCGGTTCCGCCCAGCTCCCTGGATCGTGTCTTATCCGCTCGGTAGAAGCGCTCCGTGATCCTGGGCAGATCCTGTGACGCGATGCCGATGCCGGTATCGCTCACCGAGATTTCCACGCGCTCGCTCACGCTTGCCGTTCCGGGTTGTACGTTCTCAGTCCCAGGTTTTGAACCCGAAACCCGAAACCCGAAACCCGAAACCCGTCGCGCCGCGACGCGGACTGTGCCGCCCTTTGGGGTGAACTTCAGACTGTTGTCGAGGAGATTGATCAGGACTTGCGCCACCCGGTCGCGGTCGGCGAATGCAGGCGGCAGATCGGCTGGAACCTCGGCTCGCAGTTCGATTTCCTGCTTGGCAGCCTGTGGTCCGTAGATGGTCATGACACTCTCAACTAGCTCCCTGAGATCGGTCGGCCGCCGGTGGAGCGCGATCTTCCCCAGCTCGATGTTAGAGAGATCCAGGATGTCATCCAGGAGCCGACCCATGCGCTCGGTATGCTTGTGGATCACCTCAAGAAACGGACGGGCGTGCTCCCGATCCTCAAGTCCTCCTTCCAGAAGGGTTTCCAGGTATCCCCGAATCGAGGTGAGGGGAGTTCGCAGTTCGTGGGACACATTGGCCACGAACTCGGTACGAACCGTCTCCAGGCGCCGCAGCTCAGTGATATCGTGCATCACCAGTATGGCGCCAGACGTTCGTCCCCGCCCTTTGAGAGGAGCGGCGTGCACCTGAACGATCCGATGCACCGGGATG
>DATEAO010000490.1:0-5730 GCA_035288345.1 Candidatus Methylomirabilota bacterium
CCGGCTCGCCGATCTCACCCGCTTCTGGTGGCTTCAGATCGCGGTCGCGCTCATCATCATGGGGCTCGGCCTCAGGATCCTGACCGCGCCGCTCTCATGGGTGCAAGGCTATTGGCTTCCCCGGCGATTTGGCCTACTCCATCAGCCGTTCCTCTCTTGGTGCTGGGATCAGCTCAAAGGCGCGCTCATCAGCGGCCTGTTCATTCTCCTTGCCACAGAGATCGTCTATGCGCTCCTGAGAATCACTCCCTTCTGGTGGCTCTGGGCGGCAGGGATCTTCTTCATCGGATATACCCTCCTCGCCACAGTGATTCCGATCTGGATTGTCCCGCTCTTCTACAAATTGGTCCCTCTCGAGGACGCCGGACTTCGCGACAGGCTTCTTGATCTGGCCCGGCGGGCTGGTGTGCCGGTGGTCGGCGTGTGGGTCGCAGATCAATCGAGAAAAAGCAACACGGCGAACGCGGCGCTCACCGGGTTAGGGCGAACTCGCCGAATCCTGCTCTTCGACACGCTGATCCAACGCTTTACTGCGGAGGAAGTCGAGTCGGTGCTGGCGCACGAGATGGGCCACCACGTCCACGGCGATATCTGGCGAGGCTTGATCGTTCAGGGTGTGATGTCTATCGCAATGTTCTGGGTGGCTGATCGGTTGCTTCGTGCGGGAAGCGAGCGGCTCGGGTTGGAAGGCCCGGCCGACCCCGGAGGGCTTCCATTCTTCAGCCTGATCCTGATCGGGCTCGGTCTGGTCGCGATGCCCCTCGGCAATGCCTTTTCGCGTTGGATGGAGCGCAAGGCCGACGACTTCGCGCTCGCAATGACACGAGATCCTCAGGCGTTCGTGAGCGCCATGGAGCGCCTCGCCGACCTGAACCTCGCCGAGCGTCAACCGAACCGCCTCAAGGAGCTTCTCTTCCACTCCCACCCATCGATCAACCGCCGCATCGCCCGCGCCCAATCCTGGAGGGCAAACCCGGTCAGCCCTCCTCGCTGAAGCTCGTTGACCCAAAATAATAAAGGGCCCTCCTACGACTGTGGTCATGGCAACCGGATGAATGTGATAGCCCGCGTTCCGCGCTGGTATCGGCGGCGCGAAGGCGAGCGGGACGGGCGCTGTCTGCCGCAGGGTGTCGCCCAGCGTGTGGGTCAAGGGCACTGTCAAAGTCAAGACCTGGCCCTGAACGCTTACTGAGGAGATTACCTCCGGGATCGTATCCGAATTAGGTGACGCCGTTCAAGGGATCGATGGCCCGAGCAATAAGTCCACACTCACGCCCGACCCCGAATTTCAACCTACTCAATCCAGGCCCCAAAGCACGGCCGATGGGTCAATTCAAGAAATGGAGGTATAATGAAAAACAAGAGGAACCGCGAGATGCCAGAAATTGCCCCCCGTATAAGCGTCGATCCGGGAGTCCGGTTCGGGAAACCCGTGATCACGGGAACGCGCGTGGCGATTGACACGATCCTCGGACACCTCGCGGCAGGAGACAGCATTGAGACCCTGATGGCGGAATATGAGATTACTCGCGAGGATATCCTGGCCGTGTTGCGCTATGCCGCGCAGGTCGTATCAGACGAGGAAGTTCGTGCGGCGCCCTAGATGGGGCGCTTTCTGGTTGATGAAGCGCTCCCCCACACCTTAGCACGGCACCTACGAGCTGAGAGTTTTGAAGTCGACGATATCCGCGATCTCGGACTTCGCGGTCAACCCGACGAGCGGATCTTTCAGGAGGCGCAACAGCGTCAAGCGGTTCTGATCACGCGGGATCTGGATTTCACAAATATCTTCCGGTTCCCCCCGCGCTCACACCACGGAATAATCATCCTCCGACTCCCGAATACCTTCACCGTGCGCCAGCTCGCGGAAGAAGTGCTGCGAAGTCTAAGCGAGCTCTCGCTCACAGCCCTCGCCCGTACGATTGTCATCGTCGAGCCGAAGCGCACTCGGATGCGCCGCTTCGATCAGTAGTGGAGCTCGGCGTATTCCAGAAAAGATGAGATTGCCGACCACATGGGACTGTTGCAACGCAACAGTCTGTTGAAAAAGGCCCATCTGCGGCGTTGGCTTCGTCGCTCGTCGTTGCAACGTACATCTAAGTACTCCTCACTTCCGCCTTGCATCTGGACTTTTTTGAACAGCCTGCCTAAACTAACAGGGTGTTCTTCAACAGCCTGGCAAGACCTGACCCACTCACGAGTTTTATCGAAGGCCGGGGCAGATGAGAGCGTTTCGGTCACGCTGAGGAGATTACCGCTGGGATCGCATCCGAATTGGGTGAAGCCGTTCAAGGGATGCCCGAGCAAATACTCAAGCCCGACCCCTAATTCCCATGACCGAAGGAGCCGTCCCAGCCGCCATCCTCGCCATCACCATGGAGTTCGCGTTTAAATCCCTTGAACGGCTCCTAATCCCCAAACACTTCCTCCAGAAAGCAGCGGAATAGGGGAGTAGGGGAGTATTCGGCGACATGCATTGCGTCGCAAATCGTGGAAACTTGGTCTACACTTCGCCGTAAGGAGGCTCAGTTGCCTAACCGTAAATGGCCGGCGTGGTGGGAGTGGGAACTCGAATTGAGTCCTCATCTCCTCAAGCGCATGGAAGACCGGAGGTTTACGGAGGTCGATTTGCGTCGTATGATGGAGCGTGCGACGGGCTATCATCGAGACGTTGTCGAAGGAAGGTGGGCCATTGAAACCCGCCACCGGAGGCAACGTTGGCAAGTCATCGTAGAGCCGGATTTCACAGCTGAGCTTCTTGTTGTCATCACGGCTTATCCTGTAACGGGAGAATAAGGCTGGAGGAGTAAGATGAGAGAGTCTTATCTGGAAGTCACCTTTCGTCGTGGGCATCCGCTCGCCGCCTACTTTTACCTCCAAGGTCGACCTGGACAGAAGAGTTTCAGAACCCGTCGAGTCGAGCCAGGCATGATCATAGATTTCACCCGGAGCGGTCAGCCCATTGGCATTGAGATCACAGCACCAAGCAAACTCACGCTGACCGCATTCAACCGCGTGCTTCGCGATCTCGGTCTACCTGCGCTCAAGAGATCGGACCTCCGACCCCTTCTGGCAGCATAAGGTTTATCGAAGGCCGGGGCAGATGAGAGCGTTTCGATCACGCTGAGGAGATTCCCGTCGGGATCGTGTCCGAATTGGGTGAGGCCGTTCAAGGGATCGATGGCCCGAGCAATAAGTCACGACTCAAGCCAGACCCCATTGCCCCCCCTGCTCACATAACCGCCACCTACAGTTCGGGACCCCTCCTTGACTCTATGCGCCAATTCCCCCTCTGGCACGAAGATTTGATCTAACCTGCTTTTGCCTTATACTCAACATGCTTTCGCCATCCTTCCAGGCTGTGGAGTGTTAATGAGCGCAGACTGTCCCGTCCAGGAAGGCCAGATTCCGACGGGGCCGCTGTTCAGCGAACCCATGCGGGTCGAGCCGTGCCCCCTAACGGCCAGCGCTGTTGAAAGTTCCATGATGATCAATGGACGATAACAGCTTCGCTCCCGGTGACGTAGTCTCGGGCTTGGAGCCGTCCGAGCTGGTCGAGATTCAGCGCGTTGCGCCTTTCGGCGGCAAGATGCTCGTCGAAGGCGTGGGCGTTCAGCCTCGTCGCGTTGTCAAGCGCCCTCTCACCACAGAGGAAGCGCCTTGCTCGGCGAACGCGACACCCTGCGGGCCGAAGGGAAACGAATGGGGTTTAAGGAAGCCTCCTTGTTTGACATGATATCCAAGGAGGGCGATAGGAGATAAGGCCATGAAGACGAGGGACGAAGTCCTCCAGTTGCTTGCCAATGCCAAGCCGGATTTGGCCGAGCGATTCGGTGTTAAGCGCCTGGCAGTGTTTGGCTCGTATGCCCGAGGAGAGCAACGCGAAGACAGCGACGTGGATATCCTGGTCGAGGTGGACGCCGCGATCGGCCTGAGATTCGTGGATCTGGCCGAAAGCATTGAATCGCTGCTTGGTGTGCGGGCCGAGGTGATCTCAAGCAGGGCGATCAAGCCGAGAAACTGGAAAGTGATTGAAAAGGAACTGATCGATGTCCCATAGGCCGGTTCATCTCCTGATCGAAGACATCTGGGAGTCCATCGAGAAGATCGAACGTTTTGTCTTGGGCTTTGACCGCGAGGCATTTCGGCGGGACGACAAGACGGTGGACTCCGTCGTTCGCAATCTTGAGATTATTGGCGAGGCTGCGAATCGGCTTCCCGAGGATTTCAAATCCATCCATTCCAAGATCGGCTGGTCCAGGATCGTGGGCTTGCGTAACCGGATCGTGCACGACTACTTCGGAATTGACCTGGAGATCATCTGGGAGATCCTTCAAAAGGAGCTGCCCGATTTCAAGGCAAAGGTGTCCGCAATCCGGCAAGAGCTCAAGCTCAAGAGTAACGAGGGATGAATCATGAGTACTGATCAACTGGGACTGATCTTCGAGATCCAGGAGTAATAGATCCTAAATCCTGCGCCAACTCGTGTTGGCCGTTGACTCGATCTGCCTTCAGGGCTAGGTCTTGACTTTAACAATTGAAATCCCTCACGTGAATGCGCGTCAGCACCTAACAGCCGGGGCATCAGTCCATCGGTCGTAGGTGTAGGTCGTCGCGCTGCCCAAGGTACCGGTCACGCTGAGGTGACTACCGCTGGGATCGTATCGGAATTGGGTGAAGCCGTTCAAGGGATCGATGGCCCGAGCAAAGAAGTCAATACGCAAGCCTGACCCCGAATTTTCCGAGGCTGACCCCGAATTTTCCGAGGCACCGAGTGATCGCGCCTTTTCGATGATCGCCCGCTGCGACTGGGTCAGTACCATAAGGTCATCTGGTCGACCTCGCTCTTGGGCGTGAATCGGCGGACGACCATCTTGGTCACGCCCTCCAGCGCTGGGCTCATCCCATTGGAGAGTGTGGGGACGAAGCTCAGTAGGGCCCCTTGCTTGACCTCCGGCTCGGCCTTCTCAAGGTCCTCACGCAGACTCTCCGCAATCGCCTGACCCAGGCGAGGCGGCACGGCGTTGCCAATCAGCTGGATGCGGTCTGCCGCCGAGCCCAGGAAAGCGAAGTCGTCGGGAAAAGTCTGGAGACGAGCGCACTCCCGTATGGAGAGGTTCCGGTTCTCGTTTGGGTGCAAGAATTCAGAACGCGCCCCGCCTGTGATGGCCTTCGACGGCTGGTCGCCACGCAAACGACGCACTCCGGCTGGCGCACCGCCGCGGCGCTCGGTAGGTGTGCCGTCCATCACACGGCGAAAAGCTCGCCTTCGATAGCTGTCGTGTCAAAGCTCCTTCGGTAGATAGCGCATCGTCTGCCCTGGCTCCAGAGCCTCGGCCCGCTTGAGGTCCATACCTTGAAGGGGCGTGTACGAGTGGTCGAGAGGGTCGTCTGACTCTCCAATGGAAGGTTCAGGGAGTCCCCGCAGGGCGTCGGACAAGCTCGGGGTCAGCGGCAGGCGACCAGAGACAAGATCGGCCCCGGGCGCACCATGAGCTCTGTGGGTTGGCGGAGGAAACGAAGGATCCCAGCCCAGCTCACCTATGACGATGACGCGCTTCCGGTGCTGCGGCACACCGTAGTTCGCCGCGTTCACTTTGCGAAGGTGGACACGATACCCCGCGCCGATCACGGGATCGAGCAGGTCGAGCACCCGCGCACCGTCCTCTGCGGTCAGAAAGCCCTCGACGTTCTCGAAGACGAAGGCCAGCGGCTTGTGGCGGACGATGA